>CAZYCJ010000011.1:17962-25683 GCA_964645495.1 uncultured Muribaculaceae bacterium | reverse complement strand
TTTTTATTGTAAAGATACATCGACTTTATTAACCCGCGCATTAAAAAACAATTAACTGCAACATAAAGTTTGATTACCTTATTTACTTTTAAAAAAAAGTAGTAATTTTGTTGTGATGGACATTTGACAAGACTGAACTGACCATGAGAAAATCACTGCTGACAATACTTATGATATGCTCCTTCATCTTCATGAAAGGGCAGAGCACCGAGTATGGTCTTCATATACAGACCTGGCCACGACCATCCGACGAGTTCACGTCCCTTGCATTGGAGGACGGAAATCCCATCTGGACCGGGAGCAAGGCTCTGACACTCGACTTCAAAGTCTGGAACAGAAACGAGAATGTATTCGGAGTGGTCTTCCGCATCATCACAGACCAGAACAAGACCATAGATCTGATGTATGGTGTGGCGGACAACGACAAGAGATATCCGAATCTGATTATAAATAACAAGGTATACCCTCTCAGCAGGGAGATAAGACCTGGCAGATGGATCGACGTCAATCTGACGATCGACCAGACCGGACAGTCTGTCCACCTTTCATACGACGGCGAGGAAATAAGCGTTGACTGCAACGAAATACTGCCGATTCATGATGTACGTATCTTCTTTGGAGCATGCACCGTATTGGAATATGACCTCAACAACATCGCCAGCATCAACCTTCGGGACATCAGCATCTCCCAGGAAGGAAAGGCAATAAGGGAATGGGACATGGGGTTTCATCAGGGAGACACATGCTACGACAAGATATCATCAAAGCCTGCGACCACAGAAAACGGCCACTGGCTTCTTGACGAGCATACGGTATGGAGACTGATTCACAAGAAGGACTTCTACGGTACACCTTCCATCGCCTTCGACCCCGGCACCGCCACCTTCTACATGGCAAACGACGGAAACAGTCTCTACACTTTCAGATGTGATGACCGTCATTCCGAGACGACGACCGTAAAGGGAGGGGAATTTGCAGCAGTTTATCCCAACAGCCTGTATTTCATACCTGAAACAGGTAACCTGTTTTCATACAATCTCGACCAGAACATATATTCGTGCTTTGATTTCGAGACAAAATGCTGGAAAAACAGAAAGGCTCCGGAAAAGGTGCATAAGGAATACTACTGGAACAACACTGTGACATGGAACCCGACCGACTCCACACTCATAAGTTTCGGAGGGTACGGCCACTATCAGTTCAATCAAGAACTCCTTATAAGCCATCCCGGCAGCAAAAAGCCGCAGAAACGGGTACATCTGAAGGAAATAGATCCCAGATATTCTCCTGCTTCTGTTCTTGTGGACAGTATCCTATATGTCTTCGGAGGACGAGGATGTCCATCCGGCAAGCAGGAAATGACCCAGAAGAACTACTACGACCTTTACGCTATCAACATCCGGTCGATGCAGGTCTTCAAGTTGTGGGAGCATCATGGCAGACCTGTGGACGGCGACTTCCTGCCGGGCAGCAACATGATCTTCGACAAGGAGAACGACTGCTTCTATGTATTTGCGTCTCAGGAAGGAGGGTCGATGATGAAGATATCCAGGTCTGAGCCTAAGATCGAACTCACATCGATGCCGACACGTCAGACTCTCGATGCACAGCATCTCTACATGAACATCTATCAGTCCGGCTCCCGTTTCTACGGAGTGTACCAGCAGACTCAGGTGGCAGGAAGTTCACAGGTGTACATTTACGAGATCAACTCTCCTCCCATCGTCCTGAAGGATGCTTTAAATGCTGCCCCCCAGGAGATTTCCGATGGAGGAAAGCCTGAAAAGAGCATCGTACCTGTCGTAATAGCGATACTCGTACTTGCCGCAGCATATTTCATATACAGAAGGAAACATCCCGCACCTTCATTGCAGACCATCAAGGCAGAAGAACCTGAAACTCTGATTACGGAAGAACTGATGGAAACACATCACTTCGACTTCGGAAAGCAGAGCATATGCTTCTTCGGAGGCTTCCGCGTCCATGACAAGGATGGAGAGGACATCACTGACCTCTTTACCCCGACGTTGAAGTCCCTCCTTATCATCCTCATCCTGCATACCTGCAAGGACGCGAGAGGAATATCGGGCAACAAACTTATACAGACTTTATGGTTCGACAAGACAGAAGAGTCGGCAAAGAACAACAGAAATGTCTACATGAGCAAACTGCGCAGCATTCTTGAGCGTATAGGAGACGTCAAGATACTGAACCAGAAAGGATTCTGGAGCATCAGTCTTGAAGATACGACAATATGCGACTATATCGAGGCTCAGAACCTCTTTGCCGAGAAGGACAGGAAGGACGATACTCTGGAAAAACTTGTCGAACTGCTCCTCAGGGGCGTCATGCTGCCAAACATGGAGGACGACTGGGTGGATCCGTTCAAGAACGACTTCTCCAACAAGACCATAGACTTCCTGACCGGACTCCTCAGACAATCAGACATTTCCGATGCCTTCCTTCTGAGGATCGCCGACACCTTGTTCCAGCATGACTTCATCAACGAGGACGCCTTGAAGGTCAAGTGCAGCATCCTGTACAAGCAAGGGAAGAAAGGCCTCGCAAAGACTGTATACGATGCATTCTGCAAAGATTACCAGTCATCACTCGGAACTTCCTTCCCTGTGTCTATGCTTGATCTGATCAAAGAGTCCTGATGATCAATATCTGTCAAGGAACGACCTGTTCCTCTGCTCAACGATCTTTATCGTACCGTCTTCGTTATAATACAGACGGTCCACACATATCGACCTGAGATTGCCTCTGCCGGAAAGCGAGCAGTTGTGGTAGAACATATACCACTGTCCCTTGTACTCTACGATAGAGCCGTGACTCGTGTCGCAGTCGGTCTCTTCCAGCATGATGCCCTTGTATTCCCATGGCCCGAGAGGCGATTTGCTCATCGCATAATGCATACGGTTATACTGCTTGTTGCCTCTCTTAGGGTCGATATAGTTGTCCGGATATGTAAGATAGTAGTTTCCGTTGTACTTGTGTACCCATGTGCCTTCGTGGAAGTCATACAGACCCTCCATGGCGACCATCGGTCCGTCAAGTTCGACCATATTGTCCTTGAGTTTTCCGCCATAGCATTTTCCGCCTCCGCCATTGTAAAGATAGACCTGGCCGTCGTCATCCATGAAGACGCACGGATCTATAAATGAAGGCACGCCTTCGATATATCCCTGTACAGTGAAGTTGGCTGCAGGTTCCTTGCTTGTAGCGATACCTATCTTCCAAGTATTGCCTGTACGTGTTCCGCTCGGATGTGGGAAATAGAAATAATATGTTCCGTCCTTGTATGCGCAGTCCGGAGCCCACATGTATCCGCCCTCACGACGTCCCCAAGGCACCTGGCCCGAATGAAGGATCTCGCCGTGGTCGGTCCAGTCAATCATATTGTCGGTAGAGAACACATGATACCTGTCCATATAATCGCATCCGCGTGGCGGGAAAATATCATGAGAAGCATAGACATAAAGTCTTCCGTCTTCCCATACATGGGCAGAAGGGTCTGCTGTGTACATATGGGTAACGAACGGGTTGTTCGCCATTCCGTCCACGGTCATCTTCTCCGAAGGCTTCTCAGGATATGCCATGAGGTAGTCATACATCTTCTGAGCCATCATACCCGAGCCGACGGTATTAGGATGGATGCCGTCAGGCATGAGTTCCGGATGACGATTCAGAACCGGATGCATGTCAAGCACTTCCACCCTCATGCGGTCTGCAGCATCGATGGTCTTCGGAGAGACCTGACGGCAGATGACCTCGTCATAGATTCCGTTGGAATCCGTAACAAATGACACCACAGGAGTCAGGACGATGACTCTCGGCTTCGTAGGGAGGTTCAGGAACGATGCTATCATCTCACAGGCATCCTTGACGAACTCGTCCATATGGACGCGGTTGATGGCTTTGCTGTCATTACCGCCAAGGTCGATGAACACGATGTCAGGCTCTGATGCGAGGGCTTTCTGATAGGCCTCCTTTTCCCAATAAGGACAGTCGCCTTTCCTGAGCATGGTGCAGCCTCCCACTCCGAAGTTGCTCACGACATACTTCTTTCCGAGGAGACGGCCGAGTTGTGCAGGATACGAATCCGTAAGAGGGTTGTCCGTACATGCTCCTTCCGTGATACTTGCGCCGACACATGTCACGCGCACAGGATCCTTGCCTTTGCGGCCCTTGGCCGTCAACGTCACAGTCGCCATAAGGCAGACCATGACAAGGCTGATGATTCTTCTGATTTTCATGATCATATAGATTTAGTGATTATTTTCGGGATCGGTCAGGCTCACCTGAAGAAGGCCGATGAATTCAGGCCGGTTGCGACATTCGAACCATCCTTTCTCGACCGGAGACGTATCATACTCAAGAAGATTCCATCCCTGCTTGAGAGGGAGTTCATGATATTCCTCAGAGTTGAGCACAAGGGTAAGTTTCGGCATGTCCGGCTCGATAAGAAGGTCGTCAAGAGGCCTCGGGCTGTATACATATATCCTGAATTTTCCATCCTGCGTCCTTTCCTTCATGGAAGCAGGAAGGACAAGGCGGTTCTCGCGGATGAAACACATGTCGTCAGGATTGTGATTTGCACGGTCACATCGCACACCTGCATTGGCAAGCATCGTCGCGAGAGTACGGAAGCCCTTTTCCGAACCGGTAAAGTCCTTAAGGGTCGTTATCATCACCCCATCATTCTCCACCATGACAGGGGTCGGAGCGGTACATTCGTTTTCACTTCGGAGCACCGCTGCGGTCTTGAGTTTCTCGGCACGCTTGTTCCAGGTCCTCCAATCTGTCCTGCAGGCATCCAGAAGTACGACACCTTCCTCAACGAACGGGCCGCTGAGAGAATATTCCGACACATCTCCTCTCTGAAGTTCACAGAAATAGAAATCTGAATTGTTCAATCCGCGGAGCCATGATCTTCCCGCAGGAAGGTATGATGACCTGCCTAAGGCCTCCAGACACACCGGATGAGGCAGAAGTCCGGCATAATGCACGAGGGTCTCAGGGGTGAGTCCCCAAAGCCATATATCCGCACCTTTTTCTGCAAGAGACCTCATCGTATCAAGCGCCCTGGCCTCAGGTATAGCCGATGCGTCTACAATGGCAAGGGCCTTCTGCGGAGTGCGTGAGGATGCCGAGAAGACGACTCCCTGCGCATCCATCATCCTCTTGAGGGATGAACCTTCATATCCAAAGTAGAGAACCTCAGCATACATGTCAGGTGCAAGGGCCTCCGGAGAATCGTAAGCAGTCTTGTCGGTTTCTGCCCAAGGGGACCAGGCCGGTCCGTCAGGCGCATTCGCCGCCCTCATGGCATCGAACATAGGCCATGGATCATATAGAGGCAGAGACGGGTCATATCCCGGATTGAAGGTCGTGCAATACGGGCCCATTCTTTCCGGCTGGACTCCGGGCACGCCTTCGACATATTCCGCAAAGAAGATTCCGTCCTCCATAGCCGGTGCTGTCGTCACATCCTTCTTGCCAAGCGGAAGAGGCTTTAGAGCATACCAGGCCATATTGAAGACAGTCGAGTATGATGCTCCCTCATTGCGCTGGGACGCAAGAAGATGGTAACATTCGTTGGCAAGTCCCTCCATTCGTCCGAGTTGCGACTCATATGCACGCTCTCCGTTATAGACAGACACCTGCTCAGGAGTACCATAGTATGCCATGCTATGTTCTCCTATACCCCAAGGCTTTCCTATTTCCTTCCAATGCTTCATCGAACCTTCGTCACCATAATGTCCAACAGTGACAGGAAGGATTCCGTTGCCGTCGTCTTCGCCGTCAGAAGAAATCCACGGACGCGTAGGATCGGTCTCGCGCACGATGTCCCGCCATTCCTCCCACGCCTGCAACTGGAGAGGCATGAGGTCGGGACGGTTGAATACATAAAGGATCACAGGCTTGTTCTCGTTGCTGACACTCCATCCGAACACGGATGCATGGTTTCGGTCACGAAGGACAAAGCGTCTGAGATGATCCTTCGAAGCCTCCCAGAAATGCTCGGAATCCAGTTTCGGTCCTCCGTCACTTGCCCAGTTGGCAGTCTCGTCAAGCACACATATACCCATCTCGTCCGCCATGTCAAGATAGAATCTCGGATAGACCTGGGCATGCGGACGTACGGCATTGCCGTTCATGTCCTTGATAGCCCTGAACCAGGCCCAGGCATAACGGCGCGTCATCTGAGGGATACCCATGAAATGCCATGAATCGCCTCTCAACGGATAAGGCTTTCCGTTCAGGCAATGCTGCGTACCTTCAAGCGTCCACTGGCGCCATCCGAAACGTTCATATTTCCTGTCCATCACGGTCCTGCCCTTCGACAGGTCGAGTATCACGCTGTAAAGATTCGGAGTCTCCGGCGTCCAGTATTTCAGATCCCCTTCATTCACATGTATCTTTATGGAAGCCCTCACCGTATCTCCTGCAGGAACAGAAACCTTTGTCACAGGTACTTCCAAGGCCTGAGCGCCAAGTTCCCAGGCAGGAACGGGAGCAGAAAGGATGTCTGTCCCTGCGCGATTGAGCCACTCAAGCACAACTCCTCCGACCCGCACGTCCTCCTTTCGGCCGGTATCATTGGCAAGAGTAAGTTCCAGTTCAAGAAGTCCGTCAGAGACAAGAGGCTTCACAAAGACATCCTGTACATGGACCTTAGGCTTCGAGACCAGATACACATCCTGCCATATTCCTGAAATATGATATCCCCACATCGACCCGGCGGGAACGATTCTTCTACCTATCGTACTGCGGTCTTCAAAAAGTGACTGGGACTGCACTCCGACAAGGACTTCCGCAGTCTCTCCCGGACTGATGACATCCGTCACATCAATCGAGAAGGGCAGAAAGAGGTCAAAGTTCTCCCCGACCTTCATCCCGTTCACATAGACCTCGGCATATCCTGCAACCGCCTCGAAATGGAGTTCGATCCTTTTCCCGTCCCAATCCTGAGGGACATCGACAGTACGCCGCATCCAGGCCCTCTTCACATGGTTCCATTCCTCCGGGTAGGAAGGATAGTTCCTATGGTCGGGGCCTTCAAGGTCCCGGTAGGCAAAATCATTCACATTCCACGGAGAAGGGATCTTGATGCAGACATCATCCCATCCGTCTTCGAGAGGCATAGCCATCTCCGGCCCGTCGACCGCCTGAAAATCCCACGAACCGTTCAGACATATTTCGTCACGATACGGTCTTTCCGTCCTGTTGACAAGGCCCTCAGACGGAGCAAAGACATGAGTAAAGAAAGTTGCAAGACTGCCGCACAGCAGTCCGAGAGTTTTGATAAGCATAATACAAACAGGTCTGGTTTCACTTGTTTACAAAGTAAATCCCGACCTATTAATATATGCCCAAGAAAAGGCTTAATTTATCATTAAAATGCCCTGAGTTTCGCCAAAATCGTATCACCAAGTGCTGTCTTGACCTTTATGTGGTCCTTGACAGAGGTGACAAAAGGATCGGCTTCGAAGAAGGAGCCGCGCACCTGCATGAAGTCTTCCTTGCGGACATTTTCATCTCCATCGGCACCGAAACTGGTCATTGCGCTCAGAGAGAACTCCTTCCTGGCATCTTCATAAATGAGGTTGTCCAGTCCCACGACAGACTGTTTCCACCTTTCCACAAGTCCGATAAGGACATCGACATCCGCTATGGAAAGGTCGACTCCGTAATAGTCCTTTATCACCTTGTAG
>CAZYCJ010000011.1:0-17862 GCA_964645495.1 uncultured Muribaculaceae bacterium | reverse complement strand
ATCGACATCCGCTATGGAAAGGTCGACTCCGTAATAGTCCTTTATCACCTTGTAGACCCATTTCCATATGGCTGACATGACGTCCCATCACGAGAGAGAAGGCCCCGACCTTGGCAGGCCTGGCCTATGAAGCAGCGGGAGAAGGTCACACCGTCTTCTACCGACGATCCGCTGGAGATGATGAAGTCATCTCCGATCACTCCGACGCCGACATGGACCGGAGAAGCGCACATTGCGCACGAATTCAGGAGAAAAGTCTTCTGTAATCAGTCATGTTTATCTTGTTTTTCCAAACGGCTCACGACCTCCGACACTTCGTCATATCCATAGCCCCTTCCAAGAGCGAACCGTAGAAGTTTAAGTTTCCATTGAGGATCATCCTTCAAGGACTTGTATTTCGTAACAATCAGTTTTTCAAGACGGGTTTCCGCCTTGGCAGGGTCTATTTCCTCAAGAGCGCTGTCTATTATATCTTTCGATATACCCTTGGAGGACAGCATGTACCGTATCTTCACTTCGCCCCAGCCGGATAATGAAGCCTTGTCGCGGGCAAACGCAGAGGCATATCTCAGATCGTCCACATATTTCTCGTCCACCAGAGTCTGCACCACCTTCTCAGCCTCGGTCCTGTCTCCTTCAAGGGAATCCGTCGCCTTGCGGAGGACATCGCTGCGGCAGTACTCCCTGCGGGAGCACAGGCGGCGAAGGCGGTCAAGGGTCTTGGTCGTGTCTTTCATAGGTTAGAAATTAAAGCCGGCGCTGAGGTAGATGCCGACCTTCTTGGTCATGTTGGACCAATGGATATTGGCTGTAAGCGGGCCGAAGATGGTATCGAAGGAGTATTCCATTCCCGCTCCGAAATATCCGAGCCCTTTTCCGTATCCGGTGAAGTCGTCGCAGTCCCGCGCGTAGTTTACAATTCCCGTCAGGTAATGGTTCTTCGCCAGACGGAAACGGAAGTCGGTCCTGTATATCGTCAGGATGTTCTTCATCGCCGCCAGATTCGTTATGCCTATGAACGGCATCTGCTGATCCACATATCTTCCCGGGAGGGAGCCTCCAATTGCGTTGAAATACGCTACAGGTATGTCCGGTCCGAAGAGGAAACGGAAGTTGAACGATGGGATGAAGGCGAACACATCTCCCGCAGGCACGACAACCTTTGCATCAGCATGCAAGGTATGGAAATTATGGACCATGGTCGGGATTCCTGCGAAGGTCCACGAATAACTCAAGCCCGCATTCACTCCCCTGCCCGGAAAATATCCGTCATCGAAGGTATCCGTACGAGCATCCATGAAAAGGGACACATAGTCGTTTCTGAGATTGTCAAGATCATAGTCGCCGATGATCTGCGAAGACTTCACATTCTTCACATTGAAGATGTCGTTCCTCACACCGCCCTTCATATCGAACTTCTTCCACTTGATATTGGAGATATAGAGTTCCTGGCGGGCATTGAAGAAACTTAGACTAAGGTTGTTGCTGCCGAAGTTCAGCATTCCCATATCGGTCCACCTCGCAGAGATGGTACCGTTGATGGTAGGAATATGCGGCATATCATAGAACCATCTCAACTGTACATACGGATTTGCGTTGATCTTTCCCGTCAGGTCGAACGAGTGGCCGTACAGACGATGGGTATACAGTCCTATATTGAGAAGTACGGACACAATCTCCTCCGTGTCAGCCCTCACTCCGAGTCCGAACTGATGCACCGGCCCCTTGCGGCAGTTCAGCACCAGTTTGAACGGCTCCTTGTCTCCCAGAAGTTCATAGGTGACGTAGTCATAACATTGGGTACCGTATATCTGGGCCACGATATGGTCAAGATCCTTTCTGCTTATCCTGTCTCCGAGTTCGAGATCGAGACGGTCCATCAGAAGAGCCTTCTCGCGCGGAAGCACACCTGTCACATCTATTTCCGCTATGGTCAGCGAATCGGCATGGAAATCAAAGGCGCGAGGCTTCGGTTCTTGTCTGTATATGCCTGCCGTCTTCGCCGCCACCTCCCTCAGAAGCGAGTCCTGAGCCATTGCAGCCTCCTTTCCGCGGACGATGATGGTGTCGATAGCCTGCTTGTTGAAACTCATCATGTTGAACTCCGGAAGGTAAGGCTTGATCTTCACATCAGGCACATTCACATTCTTCTCGAAGGCATCCCTTCCAAGCATATCTATACCCTGGCCGATGATGTCTCCGATGTTGTTCACCTGCATGTATGTACGCTGGGACTGGGAAAGATCCACTCCGATAATTATGTCCGCTCCCATCTCACGGGCCAGAGAGGTCGGATAGTTGTCCCTCATTCCTCCGTCCACAAGCACCATCCCGTCCACCCTCACAGGAGCGAAGACTCCGGGAATCGACATTGTTGAGCGCATGGCCACATTCATCTTGCCGCCATGCCATATCTTGGCCTTGCCCGACACCATATCGGTCGCAATGCAGACATACGGGATCGGAAGATTCCGGAAATCGGTCGAATCCTGATAGCCGATGGTCAGCGAACTGATGAGATTGCTTACATTCTGACCATAAATATAGCCGGACGGCAGGCTGCCGAGGAAATTGTTCTTGAGGAAATCGCTTCCCTCCTCATTGTCGGCACCTATATGAAGGATCTCGTGCTTTCTGACGCCCTCGAACCGATGTTCGTCAGCCCTCATCATGTTGTAATAGTCGCGTTCGTGATAGAAAGGGATGGACAGGAGATACTTCTCCTTATACTTGACATCGGTGTAAGATACATAGTCACGGGAGAGTCTGTCGCTGAGAGCCCAGTTCCAGTCCATGTTTCTGACAAGGGAATCCATCTCCTCGACCGTATAGCCGAGAGCATAAAGGCCTCCTATGAGACCTCCCATGCTTGTACCCAGCACCATATCGACAGGAATGCCGAGAGATTCAATATGTTCGATGACTCCGACATGGGCAGCACCTTTCGCACCGCCTCCGCTGAGGACAAGGGCGACGGTAGGACGATGCTTGCGGATTTCATCCATGCGCTGACGCATCTGCGCCACCGCCTTGGCATCAGCAGCAGGGTCTACCCCTCTTGCAGGGAGAGACAGGCTCTGCACAAGCAGGAGGGTCGTCAGGATGAGTGATGAGAGAGTTCGTTTCATGTCATTTTTTATGTTGGCCGGCGAGCATTCCGCATGCGGCGAGGATGTCTTCGCCACGGGAGGCCCGGACGGTAGTCGTCAGACCTGAATTGTTCAGCCTCTGCTTGAAGTTTTCGATGACGCCGGGCGCGGAGGTCTCATACGGGAAGTCCGGGATCTTGTGGAACCTGATTAGATTCATGCGGCATTCCAGTCCTCTGAGCATCCTCACAAGGGCATCTGCATGGGCCTTGGTGTCATTGAATCCGGCGAACATAGTATATTCGAAACTCACACGGCGCTGGCCGGTGAAGTCATACTGCCTGATGAGGTCGATGACATCATTCAGAGGCCATGCACCCTGCACCGGCATTATGCTCAGGCGCTCAGGCCCGAAAGGGTCGTGGAGGCTGACGGCAAGATGACATTTGCATTCGTCCAGATACCGCTTGAGGTTCGGAAGTACGCCGATGGTGGATACGGTTATCCTTTTCGGGCTCCATGCGAAGCCCCAGTCGGCCGTAAGTATCTCGATCGCCCTCATCACATTGTCGTAGTTGTCGAGCGGCTCGCCCATGCCCATGAAGACAGCGTTGGTGAGACGGTCGGATTCGTCGACCGCGATGAACTGGGAGATGATGTCAGCGGCAGACATATGGCCATGGAATCCCTGACGTCCGGTCATACAGAAACGGCAACCCATGCGGCAGCCCGACTGCGACGATACGCACAAGGTCGCGCGGTCGTCGTCAGGAATCATTACAGCCTCCACCGCCCCTTCCTCAAGTTCACTTTCCCCGACACGGAGGTTCAGTCCCCTTCTGTGGGTGCATCTTACTGGGAAAAGATACTTTTTCGTTCCGTCGGAAGATATCTGCAGGCCGGCATACGGGGTCACACCCACCTCATACCTTTCCGATAATGCCGCACGGGCAGCCTTCGAAAGGTTGGTCATCTCGTCTATCGTCCTCACCTTCTTCACATACAGCCACTGTGCTATCTGCCTGGCGGTAAAGCCGGGCAGACCCGCATCTGCAATGAGTTTCTTGAGTTCTTCCAGATTCTTTCCTAAAAGTTTTTCCTTCATATCCGCTACATCTACAAACAACATACAAAAATAACGAATTTTGTCAGCCGTCACCATGTGTTTCCGAAATTTATTTTTAGATGTGCTTCATCTTGGCACAAACACACAATAATTTTGCCGCATAGAAAGTTTTTCATTACATTTGCTTTGTCGTGTGGAAAAGTTCCACAGACAATTAACTTTTAACAGTTTACATTTATGGCTAAAGAAGAAGTACAGGAAAGTACCGGTATCAATGCCGCTAAACTAAAGGCATTGCAGGCGACGATTGACAAGATTGAGAAAGACTACGGAAAGGGTACGATCATGAAGTTGGGAGATCAGCCAAAATGGGAGGTTTCGGTCATCCCGAGCGGCTCCATCGCGCTTGACGCCGCACTCGGCATCGGCGGCTACCCACGAGGAAGAGTCATCGAGATCTACGGACCGGAATCAAGCGGTAAGACCACACTGGCGATCCACGCCATAGCCCAGGCCCAGAAACAGGGAGGCATCGCCGCCATCATCGATGCGGAGCATGCCTTCGACAGGACCTATGCCAAGAATCTCGGCGTCGACCTCGACACACTGCTCATCTCGCAGCCTGACAACGGAGAGCAGGCTCTTGAGATCGCGGACAACCTCATCCGCTCGGGAGCGATCGACATCATCGTCATCGACTCCGTCGCCGCCCTCACCCCTAAGGCGGAGATCGAGGGAGAGATGGGAGACTCCAAGATGGGACTTCAGGCAAGGCTCATGAGCCAGGCACTCAGAAAACTCACCGCAAACATCAGCAAGACAAACACATGCTGCATCTTCATCAACCAGTTGCGAGACAAGATCGGCATCATGTTCGGCAACCCTGAGACCACCACAGGCGGTAACGCCCTCAAGTTCTACGCTTCAGTACGCGTCGATGTGCGCCGTACCACACAGATCAAGGACGGAGACGAGGCGCTCGGCAACCGTACAAAGGTGAAGATCGTGAAGAACAAGATGGCCCCTCCTTTCAAGAAGGCGGAATTCGACATCGTGTTCGGCGAAGGCATCTCGCATGTAGGCGAGGTAATTGATCTCGGAGTCGAATATGACATCATCAAGAAGAGCGGCTCATGGTTCAGTTATGGAGACAGCAAACTGGCTCAGGGACGCGAGGCGGTAAAGGCTCTGCTCACAGACAACATCGAACTCTGTGACGAGATCGAGGCCAAGATCCGCGAGGCGCTCAAGAACGCTCAGGACTGATCTGGACTTACACTACTGCACGAGGCTGACTAATAAGTGTTAGTCAGCCTCTTTTTTATTTCTGCTGTCAAGGGATTTCAATAAAACAGAGAGAGAGCTTCCTTGCAGATTCCACAGACAGGACACCAGCAGTGGCAAGAGCTTCCACTGTCCAGGCGGATCTGGGATTGTTTTCACGATACAGCACTATGCCTCGTGCGGTTTCAAGATTCCGGATATAGGGATGCAGACGAAGCGTATCAGCAGGAAGTGTCCACAACGGATACGGAGTCACATTGCAGGTGTCGACCGTCACAAGGTCGGACAGGCCGTCGAACTTCTCCCTGTCGAAACGGTACACATCCATCAACTGCTCCTTATATGAATACCCCCGCAAGGCCTTCCTATGTTCGATAATCCTTGAAGCAAACCACCCTCCTATCCCTGGCAAGGCATCGAATGCAGCAGAATCAGCGGTATTCAGATCGACGAGAGGAATGTCGATATATGCTTCCAGTCTCCGATATATGCTGTCGGAGACCACATACGACTTCGCAAAATCCTCCTTCCTTCTGAAGCGCCCCCCTTTCTTACGGTAGTTGTCGATGGACCGGGCCTGCTTCATGGAAAACCCGAGACGGCATAGTTCGTCGACCGATACAGAATTAGGATCGAAGCGGAAACTCTCGACTTTTTTCCTGGGGACATTTGCCCGTACTGCCTCCGCCCGTGGAGAATGCGCGGAATTACGTCGCTGTGTCTTCACCGGAGACTTTCCGGCTGTCGCAAGCCCTCCTCCATGCCCCCTTTCTGCGGCAGGTTTCTCCATATAGACAAACACAGTATCAGGTTCGTCCCTGTTCGCAGCGATCTTCATCACCGCCGCATTATGGATGAACAATGCTGTCTGATAACCGATTATCAGAAAGACCAGGGCGACGGTTCCGACGATAAAGGACTCGGACGGCCGCGATTTCTTTTCCTCATTCATATTCATAAATCAAAAAAAACAGACATCTGTCCGAAAACAGATATCTGCCTTATGATTCATATCCTTTTGCAAAGGTAGGATTCCGACACGGAAAATCAAGAATTTTCTTCCTCATCGGTGAAAGTTTTTCCGTTTTTATATGTTTTTTTCTTTTTTTTAGTCTCCGCGGCACCTGAAAGGATGATGACGATCTCACCTTTCGGCTCATGCTCGCGATACCACGCAGCCACTTCAGTCAACGTACCACGCCTGTGTTCCTCGAATTTCTTCGAGATTTCCCTGGCCACAGAACATTCCCGCTCCGCACCAAAGAACTCGGCAAACTGCTCCAGGGTCTTCACGAGACGGTATGGAGATTCGTAAAAGATCATAGTGCGTGTCTCCTCTGCAAGTTCGGTCAGACGGGTCTGGCGTCCCTTTTTCTGAGGCAGGAAGCCTTCGAAGCAGAATCTGTCGCATGGATATCCGGATGACACAAGGGCAGGGACAAAAGCAGTCGCTCCAGGAAGCGTCTGAACTTCAATCCCATCCTGAACGCAGGTACGGACCAGAAGAAAGCCCGGATCAGAAATGCCAGGAGTGCCTGCATCGCTTATCAAGGCCACATTCAGTCCTGAAAGTATCCTCTCCTTAATCATCGACGAAGTCTTGTGCTCGTTGAACTTATGATGGGATTCAAGACGTCCCTTTATCTCGTAATGCTTCAGAAGCACCGAACTTGTCCTGGTATCTTCCGCAAGAATGAGATCCGCCTCCTTCAGAACGCGTATCGCCCTGAAAGTCATGTCTTCAAGATTGCCGACAGGAGTCGGGACTATATATAAGACGCCTGCCATATCAACGGATTCTGCGGCGGACTGCCATCATGAAACGATAGACTACATCTGAATCCATATCCCACTCAGGATGTTCGGTCACGACGAGGTTCACGACCTCATCCAGAGACCCCATCTGATTGATTCTTGTCAGTGTGTCCTGAAAGGCCATAGGATCTTCATTGAAAAGATAATTGATGAAGAAAATCCTGTCATTCAGAGAGATGGCGCTTCTGATATCCTTTACCGGAGTGCCTGGCATATCTATCCTCCATGCCTGCTTTGCAGCCATCGCATCTATCACAGCCTGCTTAGGCTCCGGTTCAGCCACAGGTTCCGGCTCAGGTTCTTCAAACATCGGAAGGTCGTCATCATCCTGAACTTCGACTGTAATCGGTTCTTCAACTACCGGTTCTTCAGCGACAGGTTCCACTGCAGACTGATGGTCTGTAATATCGATATCAAGATCTATCGGAACCACCTCAACATCTTGAGGCTCAACAGCCTGCTGCAACTCAACCATCTTCGCATCCAACAATTCAAGTTGACTTCTGATCGAAGACATCATCGCCTTGATTTCCGATAAAATTTGCTGTTCTCTGTTTTCCATACGGCAATTTTCACTATATTTGCCCTCCCGATTCAGGAGAGGCAGTCATTAATCGTACAAAATTAAGGAAATGTTTTTAGAAAGTGCAAAAAAAGCAGGTTCAATTGAAGTAATCTGCGGATCAATGTTTTCAGGAAAGACAGAAGAACTCATCAGAAGGATGAAAAGAGCCCAGTTCGCCAAGCAGAAAGTGGAGATCTACAAGCCATGCATCGACGTGAGATATTCTGATGACGAGGTCGTTTCGCACGATTCGCACAGCATTCCTTCGACTCCTATCGAATCCCCAGCCAGCATGCTTCTGCTTTCAAGCGAAGTGGAGGTCGTGGGTATTGACGAAGCACAGTTCTTTGACGACACCCTTGTGGAAGTGGTGCAGACTCTGGCAAACAGAGGCATAAGGGTCATCGTCGCAGGACTCGACACCGATTTCCTCGGCAAGCCGTTCGGTCCGATGCCTGCACTCATGGCAGTAGCGGAAGACATCCAGAAAGTCCACGCCATCTGCGTGAAATGCGGCAGCCCTGCCAACCACTCGCACAGGCTCTCTTCAAGTGACCAGTTAGTTGTACTTGGAGAAAAGGACATATACGAGCCACTCTGCCGTCATTGCTACAATGCGGCCCGTCAGGAGGAAAAACAGACCGGGATTTTAATTAACGAAGAGCCTTGAGAACCTGGGCCAGCTGGTCAGGGCAGGATGTTCCACGCTTTCCGCATGGCGTGCCGTCCAGTCTTTTGATCGCTTCCTCCACAGACATTCCCTTGATGAGCGCTCCAAGACCGAGCGCATTGCCCGGACAGCCACGAGTGAACTTGACTTCCTCGATGATGCCGTCCTTTATCTTGATATCGATCTGTTTCGAGCAGACCTTCCCGCTCGGAACCGCCGACACGCATCTTACTCCGTCGACGACCTCGTCACTGATGATCTTATATTCTGTAGTCATTGTTTCCTGCTGCCGGTTTTCTGTTGTTGTCTGCTGGGTCTGCGCGTTTGCCGCAAACAAAGAAAGCATCGCGATTGCGGTGATTATCAACTTCTTCATAGTCTTAAAATAAAGTAGGGTGATTGTCGTCAAGTTCTGAAAGGATCTTTTCCATTATGGCCTTGCGGTAGAGAGTGGCCTTTGCGCCGACGCGGAACTTCTCGCAATACTGATTGATAGCAGCCACTTCGCTGTCATTCAGATAGATGACCTGCCTGTGCCTGCGCACCAGAGAAGCCTTCTGCTTCTTGAGGTACTCCGGGTCGATGCCTGCAGTTTTATTTTTCTTCTTTCTGGCCATTTCTTCGACAAATTATTCGACAAAGTTAGTATTTTATTATATATAATTGCTATATTTGCACGAATTATGATAAACACAGGGTACATACAAGTCCGACTTTAGGAGGGGCTCTTGAAGCAATTCCCTCCCAATTGCAATCGACAATCTCGGTTTGTCTTGCCGTTAGGATCCCTATCGACTTCCCTCTCAGAGGGCAATCCGCATTAAATACTTAACAAATTTATCGAATTAGACATCCATGCATATAGATGTATTGGTGGCTGATGCAAGCCACTCTGTATACGCAGACGAGATCTGTGAAGAAATCCTCATTTCCGCAAGAGAAAGAGGAACAGGTATAGCACGAAGAACACCTGAATATATAATCGAAAAGATTCTTGCGGGAAAGGCCGTGATAGCGACTTCCGAAGATGGCAGATTCGCAGGATTCTCATACATTGAGACCTGGGGAGGCAAGGAATATGTTGCCAACTCAGGACTTATCGTCGCTCATGAATTCAGAGGCATCGGACTGGCGATGAGGATCAAGAAGCGCATATTCGAACTCTCGCGTGAAATGTTCCCGAAGGCCAAGATATTCAGCATCACCACAGGCGCCGCTGTAATGAAGATGAACTACGAACTCGGATTCAGACCGGTCACATTCGCGGCCCTTACAGACGACCCTGAGTTCTGGAAAGGATGCCAGGGATGCAGGAACTACCGGATCCTTGAGGCCAACGACCACAGGATGTGCCTGTGTACGGGACTTCTCTACGATCCCGCAGAACACATCGAGGTACTTAATCCGGCTCATCCGGAAATCCTGAACATCAAGGACGGAGAACAAAGATCAATGAATAATCATAAAAGAATATAACACAATGAACAACAAGGTTGTACTCGCCTTCAGCGGCGGTCTGGACACATCCTTCTGTGTCCCGTATCTCAAGGAAAAGGGATATGAAGTCCATACTGTAATGGTTAACACCGGCGGATTCTCCACGGAGGAGGAAAAGGCCATCGAAGAGCGTGCTCTCACGCTCGGAGCCGCTTCGCACACAAATGTCAACGCAGTGGATACATATTATTCCAAAGGCATAAAGTATCTCATCTACGGAAACATCCTGAAGAATGCCACCTATCCGCTTTCAGTGAGTTCCGAGCGCGTGTTCCAGGCTCTTGAGGTTCTCAATCATGTGAAGAAGATCGGCGCAGGAGCAGTCGCTCACGGAAGTACGGGAGCAGGCAACGACCAGGTACGTTTCGATATAGTCTTCGAGATTCTGGCTCCTGAGGTTGAGATCATCGCCCCGGTACGTGACGAGGGCTTCACCCGTCAGTTCGAGATCGATTTCCTCCAGAAACATGGATTCGATTTCTCATGGGAGAAGGCGAAATATTCTATCAATCAAGGACTTTGGGGCACCAGCATCGGAGGTGTGGAGACGCTTTCGTCAGACGGTTACCTTCCAGAGGAAGCATACCCTACAAAGGTGACCAAGAGCGAACCTGAGCATATAAAGATAGGTTTCCGCAAGGGCGAACCGGTCTCATTCAACGGCGTGGAGATGAGTCCTGTAGAGGTGATCAAGGCCGTCCGCGATGCTGCGGGTCCTTTCGGAATAGGCCGTGACATCCACATCGGAGACACCATCATCGGCATCAAGGGACGTGTCGGTTTCGAGGCTGCCGCTCCTCTGATCATCGTCAAGGCTCATCATCTTCTCGAGAAGCACACCCTTACAAAAGGGCAGTTGTACTGGAAGGATCAGATTGCCTGCTGGTACGGCCAGCAGATGCATGAGGCGATGTATCTGGACCCTGTCTGCAGGGACATGGAGGCCATGATGGACAGCATTGAGCAGAACGTGACCGGTGAGGTAGAGGTGGCTCTGATGCCTTACCATTTCTCTGTGCTTGGATGTACAAGCGAGCATGACCTTATGAGTTCGAAGTTCGGCGCATACGGCGAGGTCAACAAGTCATATACCGGACGTGATGTCGTGGGATTCACCAAGGTGATTGCCAATCCATTGAAGATTTATTATTCGGTAAATGGTTCAGAAGAAGGTCATGAATAAGATCAGAGCTGCGATTGCGGGTGGAACGGGATATACCGGCGGTGAGTTGTTCAGGATCCTGCTGAATCATCCGGATGTGGAGATTGTGGCGGCGACGACGACTTCTTCGGAGGGTACGCCTGTGGCATCTGTCCATCGCGACCTTATCGGCGAGACAGACCTTTGTTTCGGCAAGGAACTTAACGACCCGGATGTGATTTTCCTTTGTCTTGGTCACGGCATTTCACGGCAGTTCGTGGACACGCACGATATAAAGCCGGAGTGCAGGATCGTCGATCTTGGAAACGACTTCAGGCTTGATGGTGATTACGCGGGCCGTAATTTCGTTTACGGTTTGTGCGAGAGTGCCCGTGAGGAGGTACGCAAGGCTCATGATGTGGCAAATCCCGGTTGTTTTGCGACGGCGATCCAACTGGCCGTCTTGCCTTTGGCTGCAGCAGGTCTGATTGTTGACGAGATTCATGTGACTGCCATAACGGGGTCGACGGGTGCAGGTAAGAAGCCGGGGGAGACGACTCATTTCAGTTATCGCAGTGATAATATTTCCATTTATAAGTTGTTTACGCATCAGCATCTGGCGGAGATCAAGCAGAATCTGGCGAGGGTGATGGAAAATGCCAGTTCCGTCAATCAGCCTACTCCATCATCATGCTCGAAAAACGCAGAACTGAAAGTGAATTTTGTGCCGATGAGGGGAGATTTTGCGAGGGGAATATTCGCAAGCGTATATACGAGGGCGGTCGAGGGTGTGACCGAGGAGGAGTACCGCAAGTTGTATGAGGATTATTACGCTGAGTCGCCGTTTGTGTTCCATAGCAATGAGGGGATTTCGATGAAGGAGGTGGTGAACACGAACAAGGGGCTGGTGCATGTGGAACTGCATGACGGCTATGTCCATATCGCTTCGTGCATCGACAATCTCGTGAAGGGTGCGGCGGGACAGGCTGTGCAGAACATGAATCTGATGTTCGGTCTGCCGGAAGACACCGGCCTTCGCCTCAAGCCTTCTGCATTTTAGAAGATCTTGAAACGCAATAAATGAAGCATGAATTTATTTGAAGTATATAAGTTGTGGGATATCGAGCCGGTGAGAGGACTTGATACGACCTTGTGGGATAAGGACGGTGAGGTGTATACCGACCTTTACGGCGGGCATGCCGTGATTTCGGTCGGACATTGCCATCCGCATTATGTCAAGATGTTGTCGGAACAGGCCGGCAAGCTGGGATTCTACTCGAACGCCGTACAGAACTCCCTGCAGCGGGATCTTGCTGCGCGTCTGGGAAAGGTCTGCGGATATGATGACTATTCGCTTTTCCTATGTAACAGCGGTGCCGAGGCAAACGAGAATGCATTGAAGGTGGCGTCTTTCCACACAGGAAAGCCGAAGGTTCTTGCATTCAGAAAGGCCTTCCACGGAAGGACATCCGGAGCGGTCGCGACTACGGACAATCCGAAGATTCAGGCTCCGTTCAATGCGACCCAGAACATCGTGTTCGCCCCCCTCAACGACCTTGAGGCTGTGGATGCAGAACTTTCAAGAGGCGGATTTGCGGCAGTCATCATCGAGGGCATCCAGGGAGTGGCCGGCATCTATGAACCGACTACGGAATTCATGCTCGGACTCAGGGCGCTCTGCGACAAGTACGGCTGCATGCTCATCCTGGATGAGATCCAGTCAGGATACGGAAGGACAGGCAGGTTCTTTGCCCATCAGCATCACGATGTACGCGCCGACATCATCACAATGGCCAAGGGAATGGGTAACGGCTTCCCAGTCGGAGGAGTACTTATCAGCCCGTCCATCAAGGCATCGTACGGCATGCTCGGCACGACTTTCGGAGGAAACCACCTCGCATGCACTGCAGCAATAGCTGTCCTTGACATCATTGAGAATGAGCATCTTATAGAGAACGCCGCCAGAATCGGCAGATATTTTGAAGATGCATTCGGTGCTGTTTCCCAAAGTTCTGCAAAGGAGGAGAACGGCGGTCCGGACAAAGCCATCAGGGAATATCGAGGTAAGGGACTGATGATCGGAATGGAACTGAAAGACGAATACATTGGTCTTCGCGACCGTCTTCTGTTCGAAAAACACTTCTTCACAGGAGCTGCAGGGGCCCGGGTCATCCGCCTTCTCCCATCCCTCACCATTTCCCAAGAGACAGCAGAATCATTCGTAAACGCCTGGAAAGAATTGACCATATGAGACATTTTACATCAATAACACAGTTGGGCGACCTGTCAGACGCTCTCGCAGCAGCAAAATACGTAAAGGAAAACCCTTTTGCGGATCAGGAACTCGGCAGAAACAAGACCTTGCTGATGATCTTCTTCAACTCAAGTCTGCGCACCAGACTGAGTACTCAGAAGGCAGCGATGAACCTTGGCATGAATGTAATAGTACTCGATGTCAACCAGGGAGCATGGAAACTGGAGACTGAGCGCGGAGTCATCATGGACAGTGACAAGCCCGAGCATCTGCTTGAGGCGATTCCTGTGATGGGCTGCTATTGCGATATCATCGGAGTACGCGCCTTTGCAAAGTTCGAAAGCAAGGAAGACGACTACAACGAAGTGATTGTCAACCAGTTCATCAAATATTCAGGAAAGCCTGTATTCAGCATGGAGGCAGCGACAAGGCACCCTCTCCAGACCTTTGCCGACCTGATCACCATCGAAGAATACAAGAAGGTGGAGAAGCCTAAGGTCGTGATGACGTGGGCACCACATCCGAAAGCCCTTCCTCAGGCTGTGCCGAATTCGTTTGCAGAAGGCATCAATATGACCGGCTATGAATTCGTGATCACCCACCCTCAGGGATACGAACTCGACCCTGCATTTGTCGGCCGTGCCCGCATCGAGTATGACCAGAGAAAGGCGTTTGAAGGCGCAGACTTCATCTATGCCAAGAACTGGTCGGCATACAGCGGAGACAACTATGGAAAAGTACTTAGCACTGACCGGGGCTGGACTGTGGATGCAGAAAAAATGGCTCTGACCAACAACGCATATTTCATGCACTGTCTTCCCGTCCGCAGGAACATGATAGTGACCGACGATGTGATAGAAAGTCCGCAGTCGATCGTTATTCCGGAGGCCGCAAACCGCGTCGTGTCGGCACAGACAATCCTGAAGCAGATTCTCGTCAACATGTAAAACACTACAAATCAGCAAATTAGCCCATCACGCCTGCTGCATCAGGCAGCAGGCATCAGCACGAAACAAGTTGATAATCAAAGAATTAAATGCCGACATTATGATAAAGGTAGTCAAGATAGGGGGAAATGTGGTGGACAATCCCGGACTCCTCAGGGAGTTCGTCAAGGATTTCGCGGCTATGCCGGGAATGAAGATTCTGGTTCATGGCGGAGGCGTGATGGCAAGCCAGATGCAGAAGTCCATGGGAATGACTCCGGTGATGGTGGAAGGTCGCAGGGTTACGGATGAGGAGACCTTGAAGGTTGTCACCATGGTTTATGCCGGCTGGTGCAACAAGAAGATCGTGGCGTTGCTTCAGGCAGAAGGTTGCAATGCGATAGGGCTGACGGGAGCGGACGGCAATGCAATCACAGCACGAAAGAGACCGCCGGTACAGGTGGGGAAGGAAGAAGTGGATTACGGATATGTGGGAGATGTAACTGCTGAAAGCGTGAACGCAAAATTCATATATTCGCTGCTGGAGAAAGGAATTGTGCCGGTATTCAACGCCATCAATCATGACGGGAACGGCAACCTTCTCAACACCAACGCCGACACGATCGCTTCATCGGTCGCAATCGCAATGGCGAACTACAAATACCGCACTCCGAAGGATGTGTGCAGCAGGTGCGAGGAATGTACCTTCTGCAGCGATGACGGTCTGCTGACACATATTACCGAACTGGTATACTGCTTTGAAAAGGATGGAGTGCTATACGACAAGGATGACGATTCAAGCGTAATACCGGAAATCGACCGTAGTTACTTTGCACTACTTAAGGCAGAAGGAAGAGTGGCGGACGGAATGATTCCGAAACTGACAAACTCATTCAAGGCAATTGAAAGCGGTGTTGCAAGGGTCATCATCAAACACGCCCGGAATCTGAATAAAGACAAAGGTACAGTACTGAAATAAACACCCAAGGGATACGCGATGCATATGCAGGAAAGCATAGACAGATTGACAGCTGCGGCTGTCCAATTGCTGAGGGAGATGGTATCCATACCATCACCGTCTTTCAGCGAGGAGGCAGTATGCACTCATATCAGCAAATGGCTCAGTGACAAAGGGATACTTCATGAGAGGATCGGCAACAACATTGTGGCCGAGCATATCACCGATCCGTCTAAGCCGACCTTGATGCTGTGCGCCCACATAGATACAGTATCCCCTTCAGAAGGATATTCATTCGATCCGTATAATCCTGACCATGAAGCCGCTACAGCATCAGTATCACAGCAGGTCGGGAAAGGGTGCAAGGCGGAAGATATCGTAGCAGGGCTCGGAAGCAACGATGACGGTGCCTCCGTCGTCTCCATGATCGCCGCCTACAGACATTTCCTGACAGTTGCCGCTGCAGCACCGAATCTGACGCTGGTACTTACATGTGAAGAGGAGAGATCCGGCAAAGACGGAATGACCGGATTATGGCCAAACCGACTTGATCGGATTGACTATGCTATCGTAGGAGAACCCACAGGAATGAGAGCGGCAACCTCAGAAAAAGGCCTTCTCGTCATCGATGCCACCGCCCACGGAATCAGCGGCCATGCAGCAAGAAACGAAGGCAAAAATGCCATTTACATAGCATTGGAAGACATCGGGAAACTCCGCAGCCACAAGTTTGCCAAGGTATCTCCGAGAATGGGCGAAGTCAACATCAATGTCACACAGATCAATGCGGGTACTGCGCATAATGTAATACCGGACCGATGTGATTTCGTGATAGACATCCGTCCGACTGAGCAATATACAAACGAAGAGATACTTGAAGAACTTCAGAGCATCTGCAAGAGCGAACTTAAGCCGAGGAATCTGGCGAACCGCTCAAGCGCGACAGTTGAGGACTCCCCTCTTCAGAAAGCGGCGGAAGCGCTTGGGATTGAGACTTTCTCTTCGCCTACGACATCAGACTGGATGAGAATCAGTTGCGATGCGGTCAAGATGGGGCCGGGTGATTCATCCCGCTCCCACCGCAAGAACGAGTTCGTTCTCGTCTCCGAAATCCGCATCGCCATAGAAACCTACATTGATTACATAAATAATATATATGAGTACACTTTGGAGCAAAGGAACACAAGCCACTGATCTGGTGGAAGATTTTACAGTCGGAAACGACCGTATACTTGACATGCGTCTCGCTAAATATGATGTAATAGGGTCAAAAGCACATATCAGGATGCTGGAGAGCATAGGTCTGCTCACTTCTGACGAGCTGGCTGTCTTGACAGATGCATTGGATAATATTCTCGGAGAGATAAATGCAGGAAATTTCATTCTGGAAGATGATGTCGAAGACATCCACTCGCAAGTGGAACTCCTTCTGACACGCCGCCTCGGAGACATCGGAAAGAAGATCCATTCAGGAAGATCACGCAACGACCAGGTACTCGTGGATGTGAAACTATTCCTGAAAGATGAAGTTCTAAAGATCCGCGAAGAGGTTCTCGCCCTGTTCGACACTCTACAGAACCTCAGCGAAGAGCATAAGAATGTGCTTCTCCCCGGCTACACCCACGGACAAGTGGCGATGCCGTCATCATTCGGCCTCTGGTTCGGGGCATACGCAGAAGCACTCGCAGACGACATGTATATGCTCCGGGGAGCATTCAATGTCACCGACCAGAATCCTCTCGGCTCAGCGGCAGGTTACGGAAGTTCCTTCCCTCTCGACCGTAAGATGACGACTGATCTTCTGGGTTTCGGAAATCTTGATTACAACGTAGTTGCAGCCCAGCTGAGCCGCGGCAAATCAGAGCGCGCAGTCGCTTCAGCAATGGGAGCCATCGCGCTGACCCTCAACAAATTTGCAGCAGACTGCTGCATGTACATGAGTCCCAACTACGGCTTCATCAAGTTCCCTGACGAACTGACTACGGGATCCAGCATCATGCCTCACAAGAAGAATCCTGACGTTTGGGAGATAATGCGAGGCAACTGCAACAGGATAATGGCGACAGAGAGCCAGATATCAATGCTGTGCAGCAACATGCCGCACGGCTACCATCGCGAATTCCAACTCCTGAAGGACATCCTCTTCCCTGCCCTGGAACTCATGCACAAGTGCCTTGCAATGGCAGAATACATGCTCCGGCACATCATGATAAACGGGCAGATTCTGGACGCTCCGATATATGACTATCTGTTCACCGTGGAAGAGGTGAACCGCCGAACACTGGAAGGAATGCCCTTCCGCGATGCATACAAATCTGTGGGCATCGAGGTCAACGAAGGCAGATTCAGTTATCAGGGCGCATCAGGAAAAACCAATGGCCAACTCACTCCGGAGGATCTCAGGCACACTTCCCTCGGAAGCCTCGGCAATCTCTGCACTGCCGAAATAAAGAAAAAGATGGAGCAGGCTGCAGATTTCAGGATATAGACAGCAACCACAATTCAGCCACAATAAATTCAGGCTTCGACCTCTTCCAGTCCTATCTCGGGCGGAAGAGGTTTTTTAGGATTCTTAGGAACCCCGTAACTGATGAGTT
>CAZYCJ010000010.1:0-47596 GCA_964645495.1 uncultured Muribaculaceae bacterium | reverse complement strand
AATTAATTTCATGCCGGGTGTCAAATGGTTACATCAGACACGGGAATTTCGGTTATGTCGCTGTCATCCGAAGTCAAGGCTCCGTCTTTCGGAGCCTTCTTTTGTGGCTTATGCGTCTTATTGTGAGTCTGTCCTTGGGAGCGCCCTCGTGCCCTGGCAGATTTTCTTGGTTTTGGAAACTCCAGTTCCTCCAACATTGCCATGCTCACGCTTTTCAGCAGTTGGGAGTTGCCTTCGTCCGGGAATACGATAAAGAGTTTGGAGCCGGGGAACAGTTCTCTGCGTTCAGCCTCGGGAAGCAGCCTCATTGCTGTCGGCGTGCTTTGCAGAAGTATCTGCTCGTCTGCAAGAAACCCTAGCACACGTCCCTGCAGATACATTCCATATTCGCCGAACATTCTTTTCAATGTGAATCCTTCCAGCCCTCTGAACTGGTTCTCCACAAACAATGCATATTCCTTTGACGTCGCCATAGTCCTGATGTTTGAGCTTCAAAGTTACAATTTATATATGTCTTTCGCTATTATATGAAAATTCTCATGATCTCGGGTGTTTCGGAATATGGCACAATTTTAGGAAAACGCCGTTTCATCAAAATCTTTCGATATGGAAAAGAACGACAAGAAACGGCTCACCTCGGAGAATGGTCGTCCGATAGCCGACAATCAGAACACTCAGACAGCAGGACAGCGTGGTCCGGTGACATTGCAGGATCCTTGGCTCCTCGAAAAACTCGCACACTTCGACAGGGAAGTCATCCCGGAAAGGCGTATGCATGCCAAAGGCTCAGGTGCTTACGGCACATTCACTGTCACACATGACATCACGAAGTATACACGGGCGTCCATATTTTCCGAAGTCGGAAAGCAGACGCCTTGTTTTGTGCGTTTCTCGACAGTGGCAGGGGAGCGTGGTGCTGCAGATGCCGAGCGTGACATCAGAGGCTTTGCGATGAAATTCTACACCGATACCGGCAACTGGGACCTCGTGGGCAACAATACCCCTGTGTTTTTCCTGAGAGATCCTCTCAAATTCCCTGACCTGAATCATGCCATCAAACGAGACCCGCGTACAGGAATGCGCTCGGCTAACTCCAACTGGGACTTCTGGACCCTGCTCCCTGAGGCTCTCCATCAGGTGACCATCACGATGTCTCCACGAGGAATTCCTGCATCATTCCGCCATATGCACGGATTCGGCAGCCACACCTATAGTTTCTACGATAAGGACAACCGTCGTACATGGGTAAAGTTTCATCTCAGGACGCTACAGGGCATCAGAAACCTGACTGATGCGGAGGCTGAGGCCATCATTGCAAAGGACAGGGAGTCACATCAGAGGGATCTTTACGAAGCCATCGAAAGAGGGGATTATCCGCGCTGGCTTATGCAGGTGCAGTTGATGACCGAAGAACAGGCGAGAGAATATCACATCAATCCTTTCGACCTCACAAAGGTCTGGTATCACGGAGACTTCCCGCTGCATGATGTCGGCATCCTGGAACTGAACCGTAACCCCGAGAACTTCTTTGCTGAAGTGGAACAGGCTGCGTTCAATCCTGCCAATGTGATAGAAGGCATAGGCTTCTCACCGGACAAGATGCTTCAGGGTCGTCTTTTCTCATACGGAGATGCCCAGCGCTATCGTCTCGGAGTGAACTACAACAATATCCCCGTCAACCGCCCACGCTGTCCTTTCCATTCATACCACCGCGACGGTCAGATGCGCACGGACGGCAACCTTGGGGGAACCCTGTCGTATGAACCTAACAGTTACGGAGAATGGAAGGACAATCCTTCGGCAAAAGAGCCTCCGCTGGCATCGATGGGCGACATATACAATTACGATGAACGTGAATATGACGACGATTACTACACACAGCCTGGAAAATTGTGGCGCCTGATGTCCAAGGAAGACCAGCAGGCAACCTGCGGGAACACGGCTCGTGCAATGGGGGACTCGGCTCTGTTCATCAAGCAACGCCACGTCCGCAACTGTTTCCGCGCCGATCCGTCCTATGGTGAAGGCGTCGCCGCTGCCCTGGGCATCTCCCTTCAGGACGCCCTGCAGGCAGAAGATCTTGCCTGTCCGAGCAGATAGGCACAGAAATTGACATTCCGCATCCTGTGTTTAATTAAATTATCAGTATTATGAAAAAGTTAATGTTAGTAGTGTCATTGGCAGGTGCGCTTGCAGCGATGACGGCCTGCAAAGGAGACTTGCGCCAGGAAAAACAGGCTATGGATGAACCATACAGGCAGGAAAGAGAGTTCCTCCGTGACGCCATAAGGCACCGCAGTCCTGATGTGCAGAAGGTGGAGGTCATCGACAGTACGGTCATCTATACACATATCTTCGACGGTATAGTCGATATCAAGGCCTATACTTTTGATGGTGATACATGCGTGGAAGCAGAAAGAGTCTACACATTCCCGACTCAGATGAGTGCCCTCCGTCATTATCGTGACGCCGTGGAAAAGGCAGAACTATACGACAATATCCAACTTTACAAGAATCAGGTCAGATACGATCTCAAGAAACAGCAGTATGAAATGGAGACCAAAGGCCTTACCAAGGATCAGTTGAAGCAGAAGTTCGACAATCAGATAAATGATGCCAAGGCCGACCTGAAAAAACATGAGGACAAGATGAAGAAAGACTTCGAAAGAGGCCATCACAAAGACAAGAAACCTCACGACAAATAGTGATCGGTAAAGGTTTGATATAATTAGAAAATATAATTATATTTGCAATTGCTCAGCCGGCCCCTATGGGTTGGGTGGGCAATATATTTGTAAGACGTTTACTTGACGTTTTATAATCCGGAGAGTCTATCGGGAACAGACATTGACCGAACTTGATGTCCGACCAAGAAATAGTTTGAGGTATTCTGGATAGAGATGTCGAACTGACAAAACACATTCAGTCTTCTGATGACAGAATATCCATCAGTTCTGTGTTGAACCATACGAATTCTTTTCCAATCTTCGATTTGGTCAGGAGTCCGAGCTCTTCAAGGTCTGTCAGGTACTTCTTAGCTGTGTTCACGCTCTTGATCCTTCCAGACAACAGATTCTTTGGGCGGATGTATGGCTGTTCAAAAAGCTTAGGAATATCAATCTTGGATATGACTGGCTTCCTGTCGCGGATGATAGTCTCTGTTTTAGCAATCAGTTCGCGTATCCGGTTGATTTTGAACATTGTGTATTCGGAGGTCTGGATCACCGCCTCCATCATGAACAGCAACCATTCTTTCCAGTTCTGTGTGCCGGTGACATTACTCAGATCGAAATAATATCTGTCTTTGTTTTGTAGTATAAAGGCACTCATGTACAATATCGGAAGTTCAAGAAGGCCCTTCTGAATCAGGTATAACAGGCAGATGATTCTTCCTGTTCTTCCATTGCCATCGCGGAAGGGGTGGATCGCTTCGAACTGATAATGAGCCATCGCCATCTTCAGGAGCGGATCAATCGGATATTTTTCGTCGTTGTTAAGGAATTCTACCAGATCGTCAAGCATTTTTTCCACAACTCCCTTGCCTCGTGGTGGAGTATAGACCGTCTCTCCGATGAGTGAGCCCCATCCGCGTTTCTTGATAACTATCTCAGCCTGATATGGTCTGATTCCCTCATGAGTCTGCTTGACCTGACGATATATTTCAATGATTGCGTCAACTGTCAGGTTGCCTGCGTTCTTGATTTCTGCATATCCTTTCCATAGCGCTTCCCTATAGTGAAGAATCTCCTTTGCAGGACCTTGCGCATAATCATCCTCCTGATATGTCAATGCCCTGTATAATTCGTCATCTGTTGTGAAAATGTTTTCAATTGCACTACTGGCTTTTGCTTCACGAAGTGCAATGGTATTGACAAAAATAGACTGGTTAGGGAGCATAGATGCTACACCCTTCAGTTCCGCTAATTTTCTGCTGGCTTCAGTAAGTTTCTGAGTGACCTGAGTGTCGTTATATGTCGTCTCAGATGGTGGAAGTCCGGGAAGATGATTGTAGGGTATATTTCTATCGAATGGTATCATAAATTGACAGATTATCTTTCAACTGTCAAATTTAGCTATTATTTGACAGTTGCCAAGTTTTCTGTCAATTTTTTTTCAGATATTATAACATAATATTCACGAAAGACGGAAATATCATTGAATAGATTTCCCGACTCCTTTTAAAACAAAATACAGATGTAGCCGAGCGGAGCATTGTCCTATGCTCCTGCGGAGCGAGCCACATCCGTATTTTGTTTTTATAAGCGATAGATTACATGTCGTCCTTGTCCATATTCTGGAGGAGGGCGTCGTTGGTGCCGTACTTGCGCATACGGTCCTGAAGAAGTTCCATCGCCTCTATGCAGTTCATGTCAGCAAGGAACTTACGCATAATCCAGATCCTGTTAGCAAGAGCAGGGGAGTAAAGCAGGTCGTCACGACGGGTAGAAGAAAGAGTGACATCAACTGCAGGGAAGATACGCTTGTTGGCAAGTCTTCTGTCAAGCTGAAGTTCCATATTACCCGTACCCTTGAACTCCTCGAAGATCACCTCGTCCATCTTTGAACCGGTCTCGGTCAATGCTGTAGCGAGAATTGTGAGCGAACCTCCGTTCTCGATGTTGCGGGCGGCACCGAAGAATCTCTTAGGCTTGTGAAGTGCATTTGCATCCACACCACCGGAAAGAACCTTTCCTGATGCAGGCTGAACGGTGTTGTATGCTCGCGCAAGACGAGTGATCGAATCCAGAAGAATCACGACATCATGGCCGCATTCCACCATCCTCTTGGCCTTCTCAAGCACCATGTTCGCCACCTTTACATGTCTTTCTGCAGGCTCGTCGAAAGTTGAAGCCACAACTTCAGCCTTCACGCTGCGCGCCATGTCCGTCACCTCCTCAGGACGCTCGTCGATGAGGAGAACGATCATGTAAACCTCAGGATGATTGTCTGCGATCGCATTTGCGATAGCCTTCAGGAGCATGGTCTTACCTGTCTTAGGCTGTGCCACGATAAGTCCTCTCTGTCCTTTTCCGATAGGGGTGAACATATCCACGATACGGCAGGACATGTCGTTATGTCCGTTGCCAAGAAGGTTGAACTTCTCCTCAGGGAAGAGCGGAGTCAGGAAGTCGAACGGAATCCTGTCACGGATGAATTCAGGAGTACGACCGTTGATGAATTTGATCCTTACGAGAGGGAAGTATTTGTCTCCAGCCTTCGGCGGCTTGATCTCTCCTGTCACTGTGTCTCCGGTCTTTAGCGCATGCTGTTTGATCTGATACTGTGAGACATAGATGTCGTCAGGAGAATTGAGGTAATTATAGTCGGACGAGCGGAGGAAACCGTAGCCGTCAGGCATGATTTCGAGAACTCCGGTAGCCTCTACGACACCCTCGAATTCAATGACAGGTTTTGGCTGGTGATGCTGCTGAGGTTTCTGTTCCTGCTTAGGCTCGTCAGCCTGTTTCTGTTCAGACTTCGGCTCCTGTTTTGGCTCAGGGCGTTCCTCAGTTGACTCTGCCGCAGGCTTTCCCACCTGCTCGGAAGGACGCTCACCGCCTTTCTGTATTCTGTTTCTCTTCTGTTTCGGCTGTCTTGGCTCTTTTGGCTGCTTATCCTGATTCTCTGCCTTCTCGTTCTTCGGAGTGGCTTCCGTCTTTACAGGTTCTGCAGCAGGCTTTGGAGATTCCTCCACGACTTTTTCTGCTTCAACAGGCGGCACCTGCTGGCTCTTTGGCTTGCGGCCGCGCTTCTTTGGCTGAGGTTGTGGCAGCGGCTGCTCTGCAGTCTCTGTAACCTCCTGCTTGGTCTCCTCCTTCTTCACTTCCTTCACCTCAGGCTCCTGTGGCTTTTCAACAGGCTGGACCGGCTTTTCTGTCTTTCTGGGACGGCCTCTTTTAGGCTTTACAGGTTTTTCCGGGGCATTGATCGCATTCTGCCTTGCCTCTTCGTCAAGAATGGCGTAGACCAGATCATCCTTTTCCATCTTTTTAAAACCCTTTACATTGAGTTCTGATGCAAGACTGCGGAGTTGGTCAACATCCATTTCCTTCAAGTCGAAAATCTTATGCATATATGTTATTTATAAATGATTATTCAGTCAAAAGGGACTTTCTTATGACTCAAGAAGTCACAAAGGTAGCAAAAAAATCCTTATACACAATGCAGAAAGATTTTTTTAGTAACTGTTGTCCCAGAAACTGCTGCTCTTCTTGAATCGCAAAAGGTCTGCCAAAGCCGCAGCATTCGCCTGAATTCTGAAACTCCACGATTGCCATTGTCCCGTAGGGATCCACGAAACATTGATGTTGAAACAGTGAAGATCGTATGTCGCTGACAATTGTGTCGTGGTCATTCTCATTGCCATGAGGTCGAATCCGGAACTCATGTTCAGAGAAAGTCTCGGAGTCAGTTTTATATTACCGTTGAGTTGGACGGTCTGGGTGAAATTATGTTTCGTTATCTTCTGGCCGTTTGAGTATTGGTAGCCCTTGCTGTAATTGAACGAATAACTCATGTTCACAGACCACGGTGCGTTAGGGTTCATGTAATAAACCCATCCTCCAGGAATATATTCTCCCGTTATCGGGTGGTAGTATATTCTCTGGTATGCAGCAGTCGCCCCGGTGCCGCTTCCTGCTCCGCCTGTTCCGTCGTTTCCTTGTGTCTTTCCTTCGCCTGAAAGTGAATATGAAAGGGATACGCTGGCATTGGTCAGACGCAGAAGTCCTTGGCCTTCCTGGATGGCAAATCTGTTGATCTTGCGGCCGGAAGTGTTCTTGCTGTCCACAAGCATTGCATATGGGTCGAAGTTTGCGTTTGCACTGACACCTAGTTTCTCGAAGATTGATGTGTTCATCGTGACTCCCACATTGTTCATGTTAAGGGAGTCGGCCAGGAAGTTGTATCCGGTCGTGAAATTGAGGTTGTCGATGAGTTTCACCTTCTTCGAACCGGTGCCTGTAGTATCCTGAAGGTCGCGGACCTTTGCCTCGAAGTTGTTTCCGAGAGAGAAACTGAGGCTTGCAGTACGTCCCTTTCCAGGTACGGAATTCAACTGTCCTGAGTATATGTTGTACTCATGCGTCTGGAGTTCTCCGTTCTTGTCGGTGTAGGTCAGTGTCCTGTATCCGTTGAAATGCGTCGCCTTGTTCGGACTGAAACTTGCTGAAAGAGAAGGGGACACCACATGCCTGATGGCCTGCAGTTTCCTGTGCTTTCCGAAGTTGAAGAGACCATAGAGGCGGGTACTCATGGAGATACCTCCCGAGTAGTTGTGGGTCGCTCCGAATGCACTGAATGCCTTGCCCTGAATGGTTTCTATCTTGTTAGTCTCCGGGTTATATTCCTGCTCGTTCTTGCGGAAGAACCAGTTCATGTCATAACTTACGCTCGGAGTGATGTTGATGTATTTGAAGGCTGTGAAGTTCGGCAGACCGATCTGAAACTTGTGCGACATACCGTTCTGGAATTTGTCGAGGAAGCCTTCCTGGCCGAATTCAGATGCCTTGAACTGGATCTTGTTCTGAAGTGATGTGTTGTATCCGAGGGAGAACTTCTCATACCACTTCTCCTTTCCGATCCTGTTCTTCTGCTTGAAAGGGTAGAACCTGCTCACGGAGAAGGTCACGTTAGGAAGGGTGAACGAGTACGAACTGTCTCGGGAGTTCTGGTTATGCAGGGCGTTGATCGAGAGATTCATCTTTCCGTTCCAGTTCTTTGAATATGAAATGGAAGATGATATCTGGTTCTGAAGAGCCTCCTGCACGTTTGTGGAGTTGTATTTGCTGTTCGAAGGGCTGGAGAAGTTGACCGAAGCGGAGAAACTTGTTCCCGGACGCGCCTTCGAATCCTGTGAGTGGTTCCATCTTACGGAAAAGTTCCTGGTCTGGAAGAAGTCCGAACTTCCTTTCTCACCCGTCTGGTCGTTGGAGTACGTGAGGGAGAAACTGCCGTTGCATTTGTAGTTGACCTTATAACGTGAGTTCAGGTCAACTGCCCAAGATCCGAGGGTATAGATGTCTCCGGTGAGAGCGATGTCGAAATAATCTCCGATGACAAAGTAGAGACCGAGGTCTTTGAGGTAGAAACCGCGGGAAGTCTCCTCACCAAAGGTCGGGAAGAGAATACCCGTAGCCCTGTCCGGCCTTTTCGGAATGAATCCGAACGGAAGTACGACAGGGAACATCGGAACGCCTTCGACCACAGGCCATGCAGGGCCGAATACGGTCTTCTGGGACGGCTGGGTCATCACTTTTGCTGCGCTGAGGTGCACGTAGTAATGCGGTTCTTCGCAGTCGCAGACAGTGTATCGGCCCTGAGTGATGTTTATGGACTTGTCCGGCATCATCTTGATGTTCTTTCCATGCAGGATGCCGTCCTGTTCCTGTGTCACCATGTTGGTGATCCTGGACTTGCGTGTGTTGAAGTTGTATCTGACCTCGTCCATCGTGTAGGACTTTCCGCCCTGTTCCATTACCGGTCTTCCGGTGATGACGCCTGTCGTGTCTTTCGTACCCCTGGCATAGAGAATGCCGGAATCGAGGTTGTATTCCATATAGTCGGCGGTCAGTTTCATGTTACCGTACGTCACGCTTACGTCTCCGTAATAGTGGATGATTTTCTTTCCGTCGCTGAAGTCCTCAATGATGGAGTCGCGGGCTGCGGTGAATGCAGGCGCATCCAACGAACTGTTCTTCAACATTTTGATTGAATCGACAGATGCGACAGAATCGGCAAAGGCGATGGAGTCTCGGACGGCACGGAGAGAGTCGGGGAGTTCGGGAACGGAGAGCGAATCTGCAGGAAGGTCGATCTTATCCTTCATGCGGCGCTGGCGTCTGCCCCTGTTGTCCTCCTGGGACAATGCGGAAAGCGATCCAAGTACGAGCAGCATGAATGCTGCCAGTACAAGTTTCATCGAGCCCGATCTTAGTGTACCTTTATTATATAATGTCATCAATGTGTTTTCCGTTTAGGAAGTTTTTTGCTATTTTTGCAACTCGCAAATTTAAAACTAATTTCAATTATTACCAAATTGAGATGCTGATATGAGTATTAATCGTACCTATTTATATATATTGGTTACTTTTCTGACATTGGCAGGACTTTTACTTCATATTCCGGGCCATGCTCAGGACAAGGAACTGGGACTCAAGACTGTAGTCATCGACCCGGGCCACGGAGGAAAGGATCCGGGTGCCCTTGGGAAGACGCGAAAGACTGATGAGAAGCATATCGTGCTTTCAGTTGCGAAGAAATTGGGTGACAAGATAAAGGCGGCCTATCCTGATGTGAAGGTGGTTTATACACGCAGCACGGACACGTTCGTGGAATTGAAGGAAAGGGCGAATGTGGCTAGGCGCAACAAGGCAGACCTTTTTATTTCCATCCACTGTAATTCCGTCGCAAGTTCCAAGGCTTTCGGTGCATCTGCCTACATCCTCGGTCCTAAATCTACCAGAAATCCGAAGAATACCAGCGACTATTTCGAAAAAAGCCAGTCCGTTGCGCAGCGTGAGAACTCCGTCATGCTCCTTGAGGAAGACTATCAGACAGCATATCAGGACTTCGATCCGAATGCTCCCGAGTCTGTCATCAGCAACAATCTTCTCTGGATGGCAAATTACGAGAACAGTCTCCTTTTTGCCGCCGAATATGATGCGTACATCCACAAGGCTCCATACCGTGAAAGCAACTATACCGGAATACACCAGGATGTTTTTTATCTTCTTTGGGCTACAAACATGCCTTCTGCTCTTCTTGAGATCGGCTTCATCTCCAACCCCGGGGACTATGCCGTGATGAGCACTTCCGACGGTCAGGAAAAGATAGCGCAGAGCATCTTCTATGCATTCTGCAATTACAAGACCAAGTATGACGCCAGCGTGGGAGCAGTTGTCACTGAACCTAAGGATGTCCAGGCTTCCGCAGCGAAAGATGTAGAGCCTGCATCATCGTCAGAAGGGGAGTATTACGGCATACAGATAATGGGGCTTGGCCGCAGGCTCAAGGATTCCGATCCTGCTCTGAAAGGACTGAAGGTGCAGGCGGTCAAGGCGGAAGGGTCCAATATATATAAATATGTATACGGGCGGTTTTCGTCGAAGTCTGAGGCTTCTTCACATATTCAGGCTGTAAGGAAGAAGTTTCCGGAAGCCTTTGTTGTGAAGGTGTCAGGTGATAATGTTGAACGTGCTAAATAATATTGATATGAAGGTCAGCAAGGAATTCAAGATCGGACTTTTTGCAATAAGCGTCCTGATCGTTTCTTTTTTCATGATAAATTACCTCCGAGGCAAGGATATCTTCAATAAGGAGATTGAACTTGTTGCAAGGTATGATGATGTTGAAGGGCTCGTGTCATCTGCTCCGGTATTCATCAAGGGCTACAAGGCCGGCAAAGTGTCCGAGGTGGTGTATGATGCCGAGACAGATGACTTCAAGGTGACATGCTCCGTAATGAAGGATTTTCGTATTCCTACCGACTCGAAAATGCTCATCTATGGTGTGGACATAATGGGAGGAAAGGGCATCCGCATCGATCTCGGTACTTCTTCCGAATATGTTGAAGACGGTGCAACCCTTTCGTCATCATCGGAGCCTGCCCTGCTCGACGGTCTGGCATCAGGTATCGGACCGCTTGTCGAAAAGGTCGGAAACACTTTGGACAGTCTGAATGTGACTGTTGCAAGCGTCAACAGGATGCTTTCGGAGCAGAATCAGGCTAACATATCCGCTACTCTTGCCCATCTGGAGGCAACCATGTCTGATGTCAGAGCCATCGCGGCATCCGTCGGAGGACGTTCTGACGAACTTGATTCATTCATGATGAATCTTGAGACCCTGTCTTCTAAACTTGTCGGAGCAGTCGATAAGGCCGATACCGCTCTTACCTCCGTTTCGTCTGTTATCGGGAAGATTGATGAAAGCGACATAAAGGGGCTCGTCAGCTCATTCAAAGAACTTCTTGAAAATATCAACGACCCGGACGGCACGGTCGGCAAACTTCTTGTCGACGGATCGGTCTATGATTCGGTAGATTCTCTTTTGAACGATGTTGACTCACTGGTGAAGAAAATCGAAGAAAATCCTAAGAAATATATTAAAATTTCTGTCTTCTAAACGTGTCTGCCAGCGAAAAATCTTGATTTTGTTAATTTGGAAAACTTCTAAATCGTAATATCTTTGTATATGTGGTGATTACGATTTTTGCGCCCTTGCAACTTGTTGGTATTCAATATTTTGAAATTTCACCGTCTCGCAAAAATCAAAACGCTCAGATGTAAAATAAAATTAATAAACAATAGAAATTTTTATTTTTTATTACTTTTTTTTCCTCATCTTTGTATTCCCGTTTCGATGACGGGTCTGAAACTTGACTATCACCACTTGTAAATGACTAACGAAAGACACATATCTGTATGGAACAACTGTCTGAATTTTATTCAGCAGAACATCGACCCAAAGCAGTTCAATCTGTGGTTCAGGCCCATCAAGCCTGTGTCACTTCTGGAGTCTACGCTTACAGTCGAGGTTCCGTCAGAGTTTTTCCGGGAGTATCTTGAAGGAGCATATCTTGATATTCTCAAGGCATCGCTCAAGAAGGAACTCGGAACAGGTGCGAAACTCGTCTATGTCGTTACTCCTGTCCAGAGACAGCAGTCTCTGGTCTATCCTGCGGCCCATGGCAATACCCCTGTGAACAAGACCATCTCGGTAGAGACATTCTCAAGGGGTGGCAATCCGGGACCATTCGTCTTCCCCGGCATTCAGAGGGTGCAGGTGAATTCACAGTTGAACCCTGTTTACTGTTTCGAAAACCTCGTTGTAGGTGAGTGCAACAGGATGGGATTCACTGCGGGTGAAAGCATATCGATGTCTCCTGGCAAGACTGCCTTCAACCCTCTCTTCCTCTTCGGAGGTCCGGGACTTGGAAAGACTCACCTCGCCCAAGCCATCGGTATCGAGATCAAGAAGAAGTATCCTGAACTTGTGGTGCTCTATGTACCTGCAAACAGGTTCAAGACACAGTATATGGATGCTGTTACTGTCAGAAACAAACTCACTGACTTCCTTGCATTCTACATGAAGATGGATGTCCTGATAGTGGATGATATCCAGGATCTTATGGGCCAGAGCACGCAGAATGCGTTCTTCAACATCTTCAACCATCTCCATCAGTCGGGCAAGCAACTCATATTCACATCGGACAGACCTCCTGTCGAACTTGAGAATTTTGAGGAAAGACTCTTGTCGCGTTTGAAATGGGGCTTGTCAGTGGAACTTCAGAAGCCGGACTATGCCACAAGACTTCAGATGCTCAAGGCAAGGGCATTCAGAGAAGGCGTACATCTCCCGGACGAAGTGATCGAGTTCCTTGCAACAAGGATCAAGTCAAATTTCCGTGAACTGGAGGGAGCGCTCATCTCGCTGATAGCAAATGCCACACTCGCTCATAAGGAGATTACGCTCAGCCTTGCTGAGAAGATAACAGAAAAGATTGTCGGTGAGCAGCAGAGCGATGTGACGATAGACAAGGTGCAGAAGGTTGTTTGTGAATACTTCAACATCTCGCGTGACGACCTTCTTTCAAAGACGAGAAAACGCCAGATCGTCCAGGCAAGACAGATCGCGATGTACATGTCGCGCAGTCTGATAAATTGCTCGCTCTCTACCATCGGTGCCGAGATCGGAGGCAAGGATCATGCAACGGTTCTTCATGCATGCACCACGGTGAACGACCTTATGTCGACAGACAAGACATTCCGACAATATGTCACGGATATCGAGAAGATTCTTGTTCCGGTACGCAGATAAATCCCTATAAAGTTCTATCTTTGTAGGGATTTTGTCATGTCGAGCGTAGTCGAGACATCTTTTTAAATATTTTAATGTAATGAATTCGGAAAAAGTACTCTCCTTCTTCAAGGAAATCACAAAGATTCCACGCGAATCCGGTCACGAAGAACATATAATTTCATATCTCCAGGAATTTGCCGCATCCCGCAGTCTTCCATGCAAGACCGACGAGGCAGGCAACGTCCTCATAACCAAGGAGGCTGCCCCGGGATATGAGAATGTCCCTGTAATCGTTCTTCAGAGCCATTCTGACATGGTCTGCGAGAAGAACGAGGGCGTGGAGCACGATTTTGCAAAGGATCCGATCCGTTATGTGATCGAGGACGGCTGGATGATCGCTCCTGACACTACTCTCGGAGCTGACTGCGGTATCGGAATAGCAGCCCAGCTGGCACTGCTCGACAGCGATCTTCCTTGCGGAAAGATAGAATGTCTGTTTACTACCGCAGAAGAGACGGGACTTGACGGTGCCATGGCTCTTAGTTCAGATTTCATTACCGGAAAGGTTCTTCTCAACCTTGATTCAGAGGATGAGGGAGAAATTTTTGTCGGATGTGCAGGCGGACTTGACACGACTGCTGAATTTCATTACAAGGAAGAGCCTCTTCAGGAGGATTTCGTGTGCGAGACATTGTATGTGAAGGACGCGATGGGAGGACATTCGGGTGACGATATCAACAAGGGACGTGCAAACGCAGTCCAGCTTCTGGGCCGTTTCCTCTACAGCATCATTGACCTGGACTGGCAGCTCGTTTCGATTGACGGCGGTAACAAGCGCAACGCCATCGCTCGTGAGGCAAAGGCTGTAATTGCTGCAGAAGAGGATACCCTCGACATCATAAACGAGAGGATGGAGGCATATTATCAGGATGTGCTTGAGGAATATGGAGCGATAGAGAAGGATATAAAGGCCGGATGGGATGAATTTGCCGGTGAGGCGGTGAATGCTATCGATGAGATGACTGCCTGGAACCTTGTGACAGCCCTTTGTGCATCACCTCACGGTGTGCTGGCGATGAGTCAGGAGATCGAGAATTTCGTGGAGACTTCGACCAACCTTGCTTCGGTGAAGATGACTGAGCCGGGTGTCATCCGTATCGGTTCTTCGCAGCGCAGTTGCGTGGGGGCGGCGCGTCGTGCAGCCGCTGCCAAGATGGAGGCATGTTTCGTGCTTGCAGGAGCGATCGTGAGACATGAGAGCGAATATCCTGGCTGGGCCCCTGCTGCTGTTTCTCTTGTAAGAGATGCGTGTGTGGCATCATACAGAAAACTTTTCGGCGTCGATCCTAAGGTGAAGGCTATCCATGCCGGACTTGAGTGCGGACTGTTCACAGAGAAGTTCCCAGGCATTGATATGGTATCGTTCGGACCTACACTCCGCGGAGTACATGCCCCTGGCGAGCGTCTCGACCTCGCTTCCCTCGACAAATTCGTGGCCCTTCTCACAGATGTAGTAACCACATTCAGATAATCTTATGACACAGATTGCCCCTTCGATGCTGGCCGCAGACTTTCTCCACCTCGAGAAGGATGTCAGGACAGTCAATGAACACGCAGAGCTTTTCCATCTTGACATCATGGATGGAGTCTTTGTGCCGAATATCTCTTATGGATTCCCTGTCGTGGAAGCCATAGCGGGTGCCGCTCAGAAGCCTTTGGATGTCCATCTGATGATAGTGAACCCTGAGAAATATATCGACCGTTTCGCCAGGATCGGTGTCTCCATGCTCAGTTTTCATCTGAATGCCACGGACAAGCCTGCACAAGCTCTTCTCCATATCCGTGAGGCAGGGATGAAGGCCGGACTTGTCATCAATCCGGACATGCCTGTAGAGATATTGTTCCCATATCTGCAACTATGTGACTATATTATACTTATGTCCGTATTTGCCGGTTTCGGTGGTCAAAGATTCATTGAGGATACATATGAACGCATAAGGACGCTCAAGGCCGAGATCGACCGTCAGAATCTTCCTGTGAAGATAGAAGTAGACGGGGGAGTCTCGCCTTTGAATGCCGCCAGACTGGTGGCTGCAGGCGCTGAAATCCTTGTTGCGGGCAGCGCCGTCTTCAAGTCAGACGATCCGGCCTCCGTAATCAACAACATGCGCGGATGATATGAAACCGATCGGTCTCTTAGGAATCTTTTTGAGTAAAGTTGTAGTAGCGTTTCCTTTTGAAACCCAGGATCCTTTGTCATAAGCATACTTTCATCCCTTCTTTACAGACATGTGTTCATGAAGAACATGCCTGAGGATCCGGTTACATATGAGGCCGCTGTAAAGGCTGCGGCTGAAATTATCATCAACGAATAAGCCTATAATATATAGCCTATTTCCTTGAAACCGAATTCGCGGATTCTTCCGTCGTCAAGTTCGACGATCAGCAAGCCGATATCCGACAGCCCGCGAATTGCGCCGGTGAACTGCGTGCCGGTTGCAGTATCTATGTATGATGCTTTTTCGTTCAGACGCCACATCCTGTCCAGATAGAGGGTGCGTAATGCGCAATGAGCATCGTCATTGTACATGTATCTGTCCATGTATGAAGTGAATATCTCCATGAACCTGTCGAGCATCCGGGGGAGAGATCCTTCGCTTCGCTCAGGATGACGGAGGGAATGCTCTGGATGGCAGAGGGCTATGGAGGTCGGGTTTGGAAGGGAAGGGTCAAAGACTGTCTGATTCACATTCAGGCCTATCCCGACGATGCTGTGCGACAGAGTATTTCCTCTCAAGGAGTTTTCTATCAGTATGCCGCAGATCTTCCTGTTTCCCACGTATATGTCGTTCGGCCATTTTATCATGGCGTCGATGCCGCACTCATAGAGAAAATCCACTACTGCCAATGCTGCGATCTCACTTATGACAAACTGCCTGTCAGCCTGCAAGGCATATTTCAACACGATACTGAATGTGAGATTCTCTCCCGGAGCACTTGACCACTTGTTTCCTCTCTGCCCGCGCCCTGCCGTCTGACGAAAAGATGACAGTACTGACAAATTGTCAATGTCAGAAATCCGTCTTCTGGCCTCTTCGTTGGTCGAATCGACCTCTTCCAGCCACATAATGTCATGCTTGTTTTTCATTGGTGCAGATTTTGATTATCTTTGCCTGAATTTTCACACAAAAATAAGAATAATTACATAATGGACAACAAGGAAATCAAGGTCATTGCCGACGCGATGCTCGAAAAAAAGGCTCAGGATGTCGTGTCATTGGATCTCAGATCTATCGGAACAGCAATTTCAGATCATTTCATAGTATGCAACGTGGACTCTACTCCGGCTGTGGTCGCTATCGCCGACAACGTGGAAGACAGGATGATAGAGAAGTGCAAGAGGAAAGTGGTGCGCACTCAGGGTAAGGAGAACGCCTTCTGGGTGATTCTCGACTACGGAGACATCGTGGTACATATCTTCCAGACTCCATACAGGGCTTTCTACAGACTTGAGGATCTCTGGGCAGATGCGGAAAGGACCGCATACGAAGACTAAAAAGACAGACTATGGCAGAAAACAACGGTAACCCTCGCAGGAACAAGCCTGTGAAGGTAAATATTGGCATTTCATGGATTTATATCCTTCTTTTCATCGGAATCGGATGGATGTTCTTCAACCAGGGAGGTGCCAATCCTCAGAAAGAGGAATGGGATGAGGTGAGACAGCAGTGGCTCGCCGGCGACATCAAGGAAGTGGTGTTCGTCAGAAATGAATTCGAAGGTCATGTGACCATCAAGCCGGACAGACTTGGTAATTATGAGAGCAAGTTCGGAGGAGTGATGCCAAAGAAATCCCCTCATTTCGTCTTCCTTGTATCAGGCAGTTTCAATGCTGAAGAGATGTTCGGGGAACTGAACGCACAGTTGCCTGAAGACGAAAAGGTAAAAGTGGTCATCGAGAATCATGAGAGTCTCTGGGGAATGCTTGAATGGCTCATCTTCCCTCTGCTTCTTATTCTGATGTGGGTCTTCATGTTCAGAGGGATGAACAAGAATATGGGCGGAGGTGGCCCTGGTGGAGTGTTCAATGTAGGAAAGGCGACAGGAAAACTTGCAGAGAAGGACAGCATCAAGGTGACTTTCAAGGATGTAGCCGGACTTTACGGTGCAAAGGATGAGGTGATGGAAATCGTCGACTTCCTGAAAAACCCTAAGAAATATACTGCTCTTGGAGGTAAGATTCCTAAGGGAGCTCTTCTTGTGGGCCCTCCGGGTACGGGAAAGACCCTTCTTGCCAAGGCTGTTGCAGGTGAGGCGGATGTTCCTTTCTTCTCGATCTCAGGCTCTGACTTTGTGGAGATGTTCGTAGGTGTAGGTGCATCCCGCGTGCGCGATCTCTTCCGTCAGGCCAAGGAAAAGTCTCCATGTATCGTCTTCATCGACGAGATCGACGCTGTGGGTCGTGCGCGAAGCAAGAACGCAGGCTTCTCATCCAATGACGAGAGGGAAAATACTCTGAACCAGCTTCTTACGGAGATGGACGGTTTCGGGTCTAATTCGGGTGTGATCATTCTTGCTGCGACCAACCGTGCAGATATCCTGGACAAGGCTCTGATGCGTGCAGGTAGATTTGACCGTCAGATACATGTGGAACTTCCTGACCTCAAGGAGAGGGAAGAGATATTCACAGTCCATCTCAGAGGCCTCAAACTGGCCGAGGACTTCGATCTCGAGTTCCTTGCAAAGCATACTCCGGGATTCTCAGGTGCCGACATAGCCAACGTCTGCAACGAGGCTGCACTGACTGCTGCAAGACATGACAAGTCCGCTATAGACAAGCAGGATTTCCTTGATGCCGTAGACAGGATCGTCGGCGGTCTGGAAAGAAAGTCCAAGATAATCACTCCTGCAGAGAAGAGGTCTATTGCTCATCATGAGGCAGGTCACGCTACGGTAAGCTGGCTCCTTCCGCATGCCAATCCTCTCTTCAAGGTGACTATAGTGCCTCGCGGACAGGCCCTCGGAGCGGCATGGTACCTTCCGGAGGAGCGTCAACTGGTCACAAAGGAACAGATGATCGACGAGATGTGCTCTCTGATCGGAGGCCGTGTGGCCGAGGAAATCGTCAATGGCCAGCCGTCCACAGGGGCTCTCAATGATCTTGAGCGTCTTACGAAGATGGCTTATGGCATGGTTACATATTACGGAATGAGCGATAAGGTCGGAACACTTTCTTTCTACGATTCGACAGGAGCGCGTGGATATGACCTTACGAAACCATATAGTGAGAAGACTGCCGAACTTATAGACAAGGAGGTAAAGGATCTTGTGGAGATGATCCATGACAAGACCGAGGCCCTTTTGAAGGAAAATTTTGAAGGTTTCAGTCAACTTGCAGAGTTATTATTGGAGAAAGAGGTTATCTTTGCAGATGATCTTGAAAGAATCTTCGGACCGAGGGCCGGTGCGCAGGCAGGTGAGGAGATTCCTGAAGATCCGGAAGAATTACAATCTGATATAGTATGACCAACTTTATAAAAAGGACACTGTCCGGTATTGGTTTCGCGGTAATAATGCTATCCGCGTTCCTTACCAATGAGTACGTATTCGGAGTGGTGATGCTCCTGTCGCTTGTCATCATGATGAAGGAATTCCTTCATATGACCTGCGGTGACAGTTACCGGTATTCTCAGATGCTGTCCATACTTTCAGGTGCGACCTTGTTTGTGCTGACATATCTGTATAAAGGGTTCAACTTTCCAGGAAGGCTTGTGATTCTTGCCTTTGTTCCCGTGTTCATACTGATGATCAACTCATTGTATGTCAAGGATAAATCATACTTCGACAAGTTCTCGAATCTTTATACAGCCATCATCTACATTGCTGTGCCGTGGTCTGTGCTGAACTTCGCCGTGTTCAATGCGGCAGGTGAGTTCTGCGGCATGCTTCTGCTCTGCTTCTTCTGCATCATCTGGGGAACAGACGTAGGAGCCTATCTCTTCGGCATCACTCTAGGTCAGAAATACGGCAGGAAACTCTTTCCGTCCATTTCACCCAAGAAGTCTTGGATCGGATTCTGGGGAGGACTCTTTACCGCTGTCGGAGTGGCGGTCGCCCTGCATTATGCCGGCTTCTTCAGGTTCGAACTCGTCCACTGCATATTCATGGGGGTCCTTCTCTGCGTGGCGGGTGTCTACGGAGATCTGATAGAATCGCAGTGGAAGCGTCATTACAATGTCAAGGATTCGGGCAATCTCATACCTGGACACGGCGGACTTCTCGACCGTTTCGACAGTGCCTTGATAGCAATCCCGATAGGTATCATATACCTTGTCGTGATGAATGTCCTATAGGCGGTATTTATTTTGTCTAATTGCCTAATTTTTCGTACTTTTGCGGCCGCATAGCATGTGCTGTGCGGCTGACTATTCAAATGTAACTTAAACAAGATGATACATAAGGACTGTTACGGAACAATATTTATCGTGTGGCTCGTCAGCGGAGTCATCGCGTATCTGTTACTCCGCTTCATACCATATCCGTTCATTTCATATCCGCTCTGCACCATCCCGATGTTCTTCATGGGATTCGTGCTCTTCTTTTTCCGAGTACCGGTACGCAAGAGCATAGCCGGAGACAATGTCGTCACATCTGTAGCGGACGGCAAAGTGGTGGTCATCGAAAAAGTTTTCGAGTCCGAGCATCTAGACAGGGAATGCATCCAGGTCTCTGTATATATGGATTTCTTCAATGTGCATGTAAATTACTGGCCTGTGGACGGAGAGGTTACATATTACAAGTACCATCCTGGAAAATATATGCTTGCATATCTTCCCAAGGCCTCTGAACTGAACGAACACACGTCGGTGGGAATGAAGACTCCATACGGGGAACTGCTGTTCAAGCAACTTGCTGGCACATTCGCACGCAGGATAGTGTGCTATGCGAAGCCTGGTCAAGAGGAAGTAAAGGGCGAGGAATGCGGTATCATAAAGTTCGGTTCCCGTATCGACATGTATCTCCCTCTGGATGCCGACATCAAGGTCCGGATCGGAGATTTAGTCAAAGGTTGTGAATCTGTCATTGCTGAACTGAAGAAATAAATCATGGAAGAAATACTCATAATACTTTTTCTGATACTTCTTAACGGAGTGTTCTCCATGTCTGAGATTTCATTGATCTCCGCAAGGAAATCAAGTCTGCAGTCGCAGGCAAACAAAGGTAGCAAGTCCGCCAAGTCAGCGCTGGATCTTGCTGAAAATCCGGACAGGTTCCTTTCTTCGGTACAGGTCGGCATCACGCTTATCGGTCTCCTCACGGGTATGTTTTCCGGCAACAAGATTGCGGCGATCTTCACGGAGGTCTTTGTCAAGGCCGGGTTGAGTGAATCTGTAGCAGGCCCTCTTGCCCAGACCATCATCATCATCATCGTCACTTATTTTTCCATTGTCCTGGGCGAACTCGTTCCTAAGAGGATCGGCATGAGTGCTGCTGAGAAGGTCGCTAAGGTCGTTGCAGGCCCGATGAAGTTCATATCCGTACTTACCTATCCGATCGTATGGCTTCTGTCCAAGAGTACCTCACTGATTGTCAAGATGCTCGGTGTCAGGACTCAGGAGGCAAAGGTGACGGAAGAGGAGATCAAGTCCATTATTCAGGAAGGCACGGAAGAGGGTGAGGTTTCTCCTGTTGAGCAAGACATTGTGGAGCGTGTATTCACTCTCGGAGATCTGAGCGTGAGCACCATAATGACTTTGAGAACAGATATAACATGGCTTGGACTTGATATGAATGAGGCAGAGGTGCGGGAGACTATCGAGAACAACCTCTATGAAGAATATCCTGTCGCTGACGGCGACCTCGATCATGTGGTAGGTATCCTCAGATTGAAGGATTTTGTGCTGAATGTAGGCAAGGGCGACTTCCACCTTGAAAAGATGATACAGACTCCTGTGTATTTTCATGAAAACATGAATGTATACAAGGTCCTTGAGGAGATGAAGGCCAAGAAGGTAAGCCGTGCTCTTGTGTGCGACGAGTTCGGATCATGCAGCGGCATCATCACTCTCAAGGATATACTTGAGGCTCTTATAGGTACTATCAATGATGAGGATGATCCGGATCCTGACATTGTGGCCAGAAGCGGAAATGACGGCTGGCTTGTGGACGGACAGTGCTCTATGTATGACTTTCTCAGGCATTTCGACCTTGATGATGAAATGCAGGATTATGAGTACACCACTGTAGCAGGTCTCATTTTCGACGAGTTGGAGCATATGCCTGAGGCGGGCGACAAGATCGAGTGGGGTGAGTTCACCTTCGAGGTGGTCGATATGGACGGCCCGCGTGTTGACAAGCTCATTGTAAAACGTCAGATATCAGATTCTGATTCTGAAGAATAATCAAGATTTTTCGATCAGTTCGAGGAGACGGTCGATGGCCTCATCTTCAGGGACATGCCTTAGAACGGCCTCCTTGCCTTTGTAGATGGAAACCTTTCCGTTTCCTTCCCCCACATAGCCCCAGTCGGCATCGGCCATCTCGCCGGGGCCGTTTACTATGCAGCCCATGACTCCGATCACCATGCCTTTCAGATGGGATGTGCGTCTCTTCACCTCATTGAAAGTCTTTTCGAGGTTGTACATAGTTCTTCCACAACCAGGGCATGCGATATATTCCGGACGGTAGAATCTTCTTCTTGCAGCCTGCATGAGTTCGTCGACAAGATAGTCTCCGTCTTCGTATCCGTCCAGAATGACTTCGTCAAGTTCCTTGTCCAGCAGACGCTTTCCGAAATCACACGCAAAGTCAAGAATCAGTCTTTCTCTGTCTTCTGTTGCGTATGTGGCGGTTGCCTTCTTTCCTTCTATTGTTATTGAAGACATCGTTGACGTGATCCTGCCGCCATATCTGTCTGCAAGGTATTTTGCCACAGGGATCTCATTTACAGGATCCTCTGTCAGCGAGACGCGGATGGTGTTGCCGATGCCTTCAGACAGAAGTGCAGATATTCCCACAGCAGACTTTATGCGGCCTCCGTCTCCGTTTCCTGCTTCTGTGACGCCTAAGTGCAGAGGAAAGACTACGCCTCTTTCTTGCATTGCAGCCGCAAGAAGACGGTATGCTTCGACCATTACGAAGGTGTTGCTTGCCTTGAGTGAGACCACTACATTGTAGAAGTCATTCTCAATACACATTTCCAGCCATTCCATCACAGCCTCCTTCATTGCGAGGGGAGTGTTGCCGTAAAGGTTGGTGATCCTCTCACCTAATGAACCGTGATTCAGGCCTATCCTGATCGCAGTACCGTTCGCCTTGCAGACCTCGACAAGTCTTGCGAACTGCTCTCGCGCCTTCTCATGGTCCTTATGGAAGTTACCAGGATTGATCCTGACCTTTTCCACCACTTCAGCAGCGGTAATGGCTATCTCTGACGAGAAATGCACATCAGCGACAAGCGGTGTTTCGATTCCCATCGAACGGAGCTGGTTCTTTATCTGTCCGAGGGATTCCACCTGTGCGGGCGAAGGCACTGTAAGTCTTATCATCTGTGCTCCTGCCTCGTGTAGTCTTATGCACTGCTTAACTGATGCCTCCACATCTGATGTGTGAGTGTTGCACATAGTCTGTACTACGATCGGACTGTCACCCCCGATGGTCAGATTTCCTACCTTTACTTTCAATGTATCCATTATAGTGTGTTTTCAGTTGTTCCGTAAACGATTTCCCTTGCGGCCTTTTTCAAGCCAGCCTTTGTCTTTCCTGTTCTCTTCGACAGGTGGAAATGCACTCCTGCCGATATGGTGATGTTGCTCGGGTATGCATATCGGTAGTATACATCACTGTAATGATCCGGATCATACAAAGAACCGAAGGAATGCTTGTACATAGCCGTGAAGTGTATTTCCATAGGATCAAAAACGAGCCCGAAGCCGACTCCGCCTTTTACACCATAGTCCCACCTTCTGTCGGTGTCGATGAACGAGAATTCCACATCAGGCGACACATTTCCCGTCTCTCCGGGAAAGCGCTGGATGCCCAGTCTGTATCCTGCATAACATCCGAGATCGACGATGATCTTGAAGTTCCAAAGGTCGTAGTGAATATGGCAGAGGAGCGGAAGTTCTACTACATCGTAGACTGCTTTTTCCGCACCTTGGATCTTGTATGTGTAGTCCTTGTCCTCATTATATTCGAACTGATATCCTTCCTGTGTGTAGATAAGTCCCACCTGGAATCCGAAGTACGGCATATAGCCGAACATCTTTCCGTATTTCGTGTAGGTAATTCCGACATTCATCGGGAGCAGGAGCATATCCTGTTTCTGACTTGGATTCCACATCACGCGGCTCAGGTTCACTCCATAATGCACACCGAGCATGGAATAGTCGTTGATTTCAAGTTTCTTTCTCACATCCAGAGTGTCAAGGAACTCGTTTGTATACAGGTCCGCAGACAGACCCTTCGGCAGCATGACCTTAAGACTGTCGTTCTGTGCAGACACCGCAGAGGCACCTGTCAGGATGCAGATTATTGATATTATGATTCTTTTCATCTTTCTCTATTTGAACATTTCCGACACATCGATGCTCTGCTCGAGTTCTGTCATTTCCGGTATGTCTATAAGGAAGGTACCGTCCTCAAGTTTGTAGAAGCGGACTTTTTCAGGCTGTCTGTGTTCCAGAAGGATTCCGGTGTCGACGAGGCCGTTACGGTTCAGGTCCTCAGTGATACGGATCGAGTATTTGCCGGCCTTGAGGTACGGGAACAGCAAGGTGGCGTCCTTGTCTATGATGTATGTTCTCAGCACCTTGTCCCTCTTCTCATTGAGGAGATCGACGATGTATTTGTTCTGTACTCCGCTCAGTACAAGAGACATGCTGCTGAGTTTGTCATCATTAGGAAGAGTGACCTTCACCTCCGTGCTGTCGTTAAGGAATCCGTTGATATCCTTGAATTTACGATGCGGAATCTTCAGGAAATACTCATATCCCGGCTGAAGTTCCACCTCAGGTCTGATGACATATTTCCTCAGATTAAGGGAGTCTTGAGTTACTGTATACTTGCCTGTCGATTCCTGTTGACGAGGATTCAGGTATCTGAAGGTGAGTGAATCGAATGCGGATTCTACAACAGGGTATTTGAATTCCATCTCGAAGCCGTACTGCTCTACGGTCTCAGGTTTTGCCGTGAGAGTGAATACCGCAGTGGTGTCTTCCTTCTTGATGTCTTTCTTTGAGCTCTTGCCAGGGGCTGTCTTAGGCTTGATCAGGGGGATCTCCTCTGTAAACGGATTCAGCATACCCAGCGTGTCGGTCTTCATATACCTGACATTGAGGAACAGCGTATCAGGCTGTTTCCTGGAATCATTTACCCAGATTTCCAGACTGTCCTGGACAAGGTTGAACTGGGTGATGATCTTGTCATGAGGGACACCTTTGATCCAGAGTGAGTCAATCTGTGCGTAAGGGGCCATGAAAGTGATGTATGCAGTCCTTTCACCTATTCTCTCCTTGTTGACGATCATCTGCTTCGAAGGCTTTTCCTTGAACACATTGAGTTCCACCTCCTGTTTTCTTGCAAGACAGTTCACCGTGTCCTTCATGTCGTACTTCTGAAGTTCAGGAAGCGAGTCGTTCACTACTGTCACAGGCGCGATCAATGTGTCTATGAACGCCACCTTTTCTGTCTCAGGGTCATATTTGTTGTTGTTGTTCTCGTCAATGACCGCATACATCCTGTATAATGTGTCCCGGATGTTGCGCAGACAGAAGAAACCCCATTCATCTGTCTTGACGGCCGCATCAGGACGCTTGAGGAATACAGCCGAGTCCGCATGGTCCTTGTATAGCATCACTGTGGCACCTTTCAACGGCTGGAGGGTGTTGCAGTCCTGAACGATACCTGTCACCATCATGGAGTCTATCCTGTCTCCTGTCGAGAAGACCAAGGTATAGCCAGGGAACATGTTACCTTCATTGTTGTCGGCAATCGCATTTGTTACATCGAGGGTGTATGTCTTGTTGGAGTCAAGATCATTCTCGAAAGTAATGACGACTCCCTTGCCCTTGAGTTTGAACTTAGGCATCTTCTCGAGAGGAGGGGAGAGGAAGAGACTCTTCGGGTCTTTGACTGTCACATACTCATTGAATTCGAGCACGAGTTTTGTCTTATGTCTTGGAACATTCACCGCTCCCGGAGCGGGGAAGAGTTCTGTGATGACCGGAGGAATGGTATCCTTCGGACCTCCGCTCGGCGGTGTGGTGGTATTTGCGCATGAATGCGAGAATATCATCGAGTTCAAAATGAACGCGACCGGGATTATAGGCAGCAGATTGCTGATTTTGTTTTTCATCTTCACCATGTTATAATTCAGTCTTAGCGACAGATTCTATTCCTTTTATTCTTTTCAGTCTTTTTATAAGGTTCTCGAGGTCTTTGATGTCATGGACATAGAGGTCTATGAATCCGTCAAATATGCCGTCCTCGGCTCCGAGATTGAGTCTTCTTATGTTGACATTCAGTCCCTTTGAGGTCAGACGGGTTATGTCATTTATCATTCCTATCCTGTCCGTGCCCTTGATGGTCAGTCTTGCGAGATAGTGGCTTGAGGTGTTTGAAACCTCGTCCCATTTGACAGTCACGATCTTGTCTCCGAACTTGGCGGCGAGAGTGTTGGCGTTGCTGCAGGTTCTGGTGTGGACTGTGATAGTCCCGTCTGACGATTTGAATCCAATGACACTTTCACCGAGAATCGGTGTGCAGCATGATGCCAGAATGTATTTCTGCTTTACCTCTGAATTAGGATTGACAAAGTATGACTCCCTGTTGATACCGTAGTATTTACGGAGTTTGTCTTCAAGTCCGTCAAGGATTATCATGCCGCAACCGATCTTGAAGTACAGTTCCTCAGGCTTGCTGTCGAAGATATCGAATTCTTCCATCAGGAAGTTCAGAGTCTTGTCTGTGAGTTGGCGGTTTATCTTATTAAGATCGTCTTCAAGCATCTTCTTGCCGATCTTGATGCAGGTCTGGCGCTCGCTTCTTATCTGGTCAAGAATGGCTTTTCTTGCCCTTGATGTCTTTACGAACTGCAGCCATTCCATTTTGGGATTTTCGTTTTCTGCCGTGATGATCTCCACCTGATCACCGGTCTTCAGTACATATGAGAGCGGAACAAGGCGAAGGTTGACCTTTGCCGCGATGGCCTTGCTTCCGATCTGACTGTGGATTGCATAGGCAAAATCGAGGGCGGTAGCACCTTTCTCGATGCTTTTCTGCTCTCCTTTCGGAGTGAAGGCCATGATGTCTGTCTTGATAAGGTCGTTGTGGATCATGTCCAGAAGGTCAAGAGCGTTCACATCAGGATTGACAAGAATGTCCTTTACCTTCACTATCCATTTGTCCATCTCGCTCTCGTTTGACTCGGCGAATCCGTCCTTCTTGTAGGCCCAATGCGCAGCGATACCTTTCTCTGCAATCTCGTTCATCCTTCTTGAGCGGATCTGTACCTCGATCCAGATGCCGGAGTTGCTCATGAGGGTGCAGTGCAGAGCCTCATATCCGTTGTTCTTAGGGTTGTTGACCCAGTCGCGTACGCGGTCTGACTTATACCTGTAAAGACCGGTAACGATGGAAAATATATGGTAGCACTGGTCTCTTTCTGTCTCTTTCACAATGTTCTCCGGGTCGAAGATTATCCTGACGGCATAGAGGTCATATATCTGCTCGAAGGTAACACCCTTCTTGTTCATCTTGTTCCAGATGGAGTAAGGTGTCTTGACCCTTTTCTTGATCTCATATCTGAATCCCGCTTTCTTCAGCGCCACATCAATCGGAGCGATGAAGTCATTGATCTGACGGTCCTTGTCGGACACGTTCCTGTTGATCTTGGCCTGGATCTCATGATATGCTTCCGGCTCCTTGTATTTGAGCCAGATGTCTTCCATTTCCGACTTCAGGTTGTAGAGACCGAGACGATGAGCAAGAGGTATGAATACGAACATTGTCTCGCTCAGAATCTTGTCCCTCTTGTGCTCAGGCATGTATTCGATGGTGCGGCAGTTGTGCAGACGGTCTGCGAGTTTGATCAGTACGACCCTGACATCGTCGTTGAGAGTGAGGAGGATGCGCTTGAAATTTTCAGCCTGCATGCTCTTCTGCTGTGCCTTCTCTTCGTTGTCAAGTACGGTCTTGATCTTCGTGAGGCCTTCCACGAGCGTCGCAACCTTATCTCCGAAAAGGCTTCTTATGTCGTCAACAGTGTAGTCAGTGTCTTCGACGACATCATGGAGAAGTGCAGCCACTATCGACTTGTAGCCGAGCCCTATGCTGCTGACGACGATCTTCGCGACTGCAATGGGGTGCAGAATATACGGTTCTCCTGAACGTCTTCTGACGCCCTTGTGAGCCTCGTTCGCGAATTCGAACGCCTTCTGTATGATCTCTATCTCCTGCGCATCGGTACAGCGTTTTCGAGCAGCCTCCTTCAGATCGGCATAGTTTCTCGCGATTACCTCATAATCATTATAATCAAATTCGGAAATCTTTCCCATATATTGTCATCTCCTTAATCTTCAATGTTATAACTGTCTACATGCTGGAAAGCATATGACAGTTCGGCTCCTATCAGGATGATAAACCATCCGATATTCAGCCATATCATGAAAAGCGGTACGGCAGCAAAGCCTCCGTAGATAGCGTTGAGTCTTGTCACGAATACCTGAGTCTCAAGATACATATACTGCATCACGGTAAAGGCAATCGCAGCAGGCACTGCCGCGCGGAATGCATTTCCGTATTTGACTTCGGCATTTGGAATGAACTTGTACATGGCAGAAAATGTGATTGCGGCAATCGACGCAAACAGAAGCCATGTCAGAATGGTCTTGAAGACAGTAAGTTCCTCCACATCCATTCCGATGTAATCCAGCAGGTGCGTATAGAGGAACGAACCTGCGAAGAATGTGATCAGGATGAAAGGGGAGAGGAAGAGCATGGCGAAGATCACCGTGAGCCTCTTTATGAGGTTACGTGATCTCTGTACCTGCCACACGTTGTTGAATACTCTTTCCACGGACATCATCATCCATATGACGACCCATACGAAGATCAGGGCGCTGATCAGGCCCATGGCACTGCTCTGGGCAGTATTGATTATGTTCTGTGCGAATCCCAGAACCATGTTTATCGTGTCCTGACTGTTGTCGAAGTACGCATAGAGGAAGCCCTTGAGTCTGTCTGCAAGACCGAAGCCGTCTGTGACGGCGAATGCTATGGCGATGAAAGGTACGACAGACATAGTGCTGAAGAAACTGAGGGCCACTGCCTGGAATCCGATCTTCTGGCTGGAGAAGGTGCGGATCGTTATGAGCATGACCTTAAGGTACTTGACAAATTGAGCCTTGGCCCTTGAGAGTTCCTCATGGTTCAAGGTCCAGATGTCGTCTTTGAAGAATCGCTTCAGACGGTATGTCTTATGGACTATCCTTTTCATTATTTCAGTTTGGCCATGAATCTTTCCGGGTCTATCGCAAATCTCTGGTGCGTGCCTTCTCCGAGAAGTCCCTGCGCATCTTCCGCCTTCACTATGAATTCCATCCTTCTGCCTTCAGCCTCGGTGAGCGTGGCAGTGATGGTGACTTCCGTGCCAGGCCTGCATGCCCTGAGGTGACTTATGTCCACCTTTGTGCCTACAGTCTGATGTCCGTACTTTTCCGCAAGCCTGAAGGCTGCCACTTCGAAGTGACAGATCATTGAAGGAGTCGCATAGACAGGGAGTCCTCCCGAGCCTATCATTTCCGCCGTCTCCTTGTCGGAAACGGTTATGGTCATCTTGTATTCTGTTCCGGGGGTCATATCATTTCATATAATTCGGTTTCACTTATTACCTTTATTCCGAGCGCTTCCGCCTTTTTCAACTTCTCAGGTCCTGCCTTTTCGCCTGCGAGGAGGTATGAGGTCTTTCCGCTCACCGAGCCGCTGTTTTTTCCTCCGTGAGAGGTAATCAGGGCCTTCATTTCATCGCGTGAGATGCTGAAATTGCCGGAGATGACGATGGTCATTCCTTTCAAGGCTTCAGAGACCTGTTTCGAACCTTCTGTCATCTCGAACTGAAGTCCTGCCTGCTTGAGTCTCGATATTGTCTCTAGGTTGGTCTCATCCAGGAAGAATCCGTATACGCTTTCTGCGATGACTCCGCCTATATCATCGACATTCCTGAGTTCTTCGAGAGTGGCTTTCGCGAGAGCGTCAATGCTTCCGTAATGTCTTGCAAGCGACTTGGCTGTCGTCTCACCGACATATCTTATGCCCAATGCATAAAGCACGCGGTCGAATGGGACTTTCCGTGATTCTTCGAGACTCTTGAGGAAGCGTTCCGCCGACTTCTCCTTCCATCCTTCCAAAGTGAGGAGGTGCTCCTTTGTAAGTTCGTAGAAGTCCGCTATGTTCCAGACCAGTGCCTTGTTGTACATCTGCTCAACGGTGGCGTCTCCTGCGATGACATTCATCGCCTTGCGGCTGAGGAAGTGGACGAGACGCCCTTTTATCTGAGTCGGACAGCCGGTAGTGTTAGGACAGAAGGACTTTGCTTCTTCTTCGTCCTTTATGAGCGGGCTGCCGCAGTCAGGACATCTGTCGGGGAAAACCGGAAGCACGACATCTTCTTTTCTTTTGCTTGATTCAACCCCGGTTATCTTGGGAATTATCTCTCCGCCTTTCTCGACATAGACATAATCTCCGATGTGGATGTCAAGGATCTGCATCTGTTCGTGATTGTGAAGGGAGGCGCGCTTGACGACCGTTCCGCTCAACCGGACAGGCTCGAGATTGGCGACAGGGGTCACGGCTCCTGTGCGTCCTATCTGATAGTCGATGCTGACAAGTCTGGTCAATGCCTGCTCTGCCTTGAACTTGTATGCCACTGCCCATCTCGGAAACTTTGCGGTGTATCCGAGCTCCTCCTGATACGGGAGTTCGTTTACCTTGATGACTATGCCGTCTGTTGCGAACGGAAGTACTTTCCTTTCTGTATCCCAGTATGTTATGAATGCTTCTATCTCGTCGATGTTCCTGCATTTCTTCCTCTTGTCAGAGACAGGAAGGCCCCATGAATGTGCCGCCTCGAGGGCCTGGTCATGGGTTTCAAACGGAAGGTCTTCTCCAAGCACATGATACAGGGTGCATTCGAGACCTCTGTCGGCCACTTCATTACTGTCGAGGAGTTTCAGTGAGCCTGAAGCCGCGTTTCTTGGATTGGCGAACGGCTGTTCGTCATTGGCCAGGCGCTCTTCGTTCAGTCGTTCAAAGGCTGCCCACGGCATATAGATCTCGCCTCTGATCTCGAATTCTTCGGGCCAAGGGGTCGTGCTGTAAAGAGAAGGCGTGAAGTCTGCCGGCACCTTCAGTTCCTGCGGTATGTTCGATATCTGTCTGACATTTTCCGTCACATCGTCACCTACCGTACCGTCTCCGCGGGTGAGGGCTCGGAAAAGCCTGCCGTCCCGGTAGGTCAGGCAGATGGCCGTGCCGTCGAACTTCAGTTCGCAACTGTATGTGAAGGCGTTGCCTATGCTTTTGGATGCGCGGTCTGCAAAGGCCTGGACTTCGGTGATGTCATATGTGTTTCCGAGCGAGAGCATCGGATATCTGTGGGGATACTGCTCGAATTCCTTCTTTGCTGAAACCTCCCTCGCAGGGGTGCGAAGGTCACTTCCGACATGCTGAGTAGGGGAGTCAGGTGTGATGAGTTCCGGCCATTCCTTCTCCAGCGCCTCAAGTTCCTTCAGAAGCATGTCGAATTCGTAATCGCTCATTGTCGGAGCATTATCCACATAGTACCTCCTGTTGGCCTCGATGAGGGTCTCACGAAGTAAGTTTATTCTTATTTTTGCCTGTTCCTTTTCCATGGTCATATTAACTTACAAAAATACTCATTTCTTTCGATATCTGCAAGATGGATGCTTTGACTCTCTTTTCTTGTGATTTATCTTAAAAAATGATAAATTTGCACCGCCTTTCGTCGAAGGGCAATGTCATCCTGAGAAGGGCGACGTGGGGATCTATGAATATTGTTTAACAATTTAAAATATATCGAATTTTATGAAAGACGCAGTTATCATCCTTTGCGGTGGCGGTCCGGCACCGGGAATGAACTCAGTATCAATGAGTGTTGCAAAGACCTTCCTCAGCAAAGGTTTCAGGGTCATCGGCCTTCACGGCGGATATTCAGGCCTTTTCAGCAAGAACGCCCGCACAGAGGATCTTGATTTCTTCAAGGCGGACCGTTACTTCAACAGAGGTGGATCATACCTCGAAATGAGCCGTTTCAAGCCGACTGACAAGGACTTCGAGGAGAACTTCAACCTTGACCTCTTCAAGGACAACAACATCAAGCTTCTCGTGACCATCGGCGGTGACGACACAGCGTCGACTGCAAACCGCATCTCGAAGTTCCTCGCAGCCAAGGGATACCCTATCGCAAACATCCACTGTCCTAAGACCATCGACAACGACCTTCCTCTTCCTGCGAATGCTCCTACATTCGGATACAACTCTGCAAAGAACGAGGGTGCTCACCTCGCACGCACAGTATACGAGGATGCACGTACATCAGGCAACTGGTTGGTAATCTCGGCAATGGGACGTACATGCGGAAGTCTTGCTTTAGGTATCGGTGAGGCTACTCACTGCCCGATGACCATCATCCCTGAGATGTTCAACAAGACTGAGATCTGCCTTGACAAGGTGGTGAAACTCTCTATCTCAGCTATCCTCAAGAGAAAGGTTCTCGGCATCAACTACGGTACTATCGTAGCAGCTGAGGGTCTCTTCCATGAGTTCAAGGCTGAGGAGATGGAGGCTGCTGGCGTTCATTTCTCATATGACGACCACGGTCATCCCGAACTCGGCAAGGTATCCAAGGCTGTCCTCTTCAACGACCTCCTCGAGGCAGAGTTCAAGAAGATAGGTCTTAAGGTGAAGAGCCGTCCGGTTGAGATCGGATATGACGTCCGTTGCCAGGATCCGGTTGCTTACGACCTTACTTACTGTACAGAACTTGCAATGGGAGTTTACCAGCTCTACAGCGAGGGCAAGACAGGCTGCATGGTATACGTTGACTCATACGGCAATGTATCTCCGCTCTACCTTGCTGACCTCCAGGACCCTACTACAGGCAAGATCCCTCCACGCGTAGTTGACATCAACGCAGGTACTGCTCAGAACTACTACAATTACATCGCTCACTACGTGACTCCTGAGGACTATGAGGCTGTCAAGGCTCTCGGCATCGAGAACCCTGAGGCTTACGACTTCAAGAAGATTCTGGAGTGGTAATTTGACTTCGGAAAACAAAAGCCGGCCAAATGCCGCTAACTGATAGAATGAGAGCCAGTTAAATGGCTCTCTTTTTTGCCCTGTATTTGCCATCAAAGCATTTACAGGGCTTATTTTATGCTTGAATTTGTACCGAATTTCTACCGAGGTGCATTTCTACGCTGGAAAAGAGTTGGTGGAACAGACCAGTAGTAAGCCACTTTATGGCAGTTCCTGACAGTTCCTGTCACTTCCTGTCAGTAATAATGGCACAATAACGTGTAATTCATAAGTAGTAGATATGAGTTTCAAAAAGGTCTGTAAAGTATGTGGAAGAGAGTTCCACTCATCTAAATACTCTTCCAGATTCTGTAGCGAAAACTGCTATGTGAAAGCCCGCAACTGGGCAAGGCAGACCCGTTACAATCTTGATGTCCAAGGGCAGAAGAAGACTCTGAATGAGATCCTCTACAACAAGGTGTGCCCAAACTGCGGATACCACTTCGTAGCCAGGAAGACAAACGCTATCTACTGTTCTGTCAAATGCGGAAAGGAGTTCCGAAAGAGGACAGTGGCTCAGAAAAGATCTCAGACCTGTCTTGCCGAGTCTTCGGAATCCGCTATAGACCACGCCGTTCTCTCACGCAAGGTCAAGATACAGAAGATATGTGCCTGCTGCGGGAAGCCGTTCGTCGCACAGAAATCTACGACTATGTTCTGCAGCGGTTCCTGTGCAAGACGGTTTAGACGCCGTCAGGAGGCCAGGGAGAGAGTCGAGAAAGTTACTTCCGAGACCGTGAGGGAACACATCCGCATCAGCGAACTCAATGCTCCGGATTCTGAGTTCCTCAGACCGGATGACGCTGCAAGGTATCTCGGAATCAGCATAAGGACGGTGTTCAGATATATTGATTCAGGGATAATCAGGGCCAAGCGGCTGCCGAAGGTCACTCTGATCGAGAAGAGCGCTCTGCGGGAGATGCTCGCATCCGACGTCTCCTACAAGGTCTGCACGAGGGCAAGGATCGAACTGCCTGCTATGCTTGAGGACAATCCGATCTTCAAGGGGGAGCATATAACAATTCCGGAAGCCTCCAGATTATATGATCTGCCGCTGAATGTGATGCAGCACTATCTCAGAAGAAGTGATCTTAAGTATGTAAAGTACAGAAATACAAGATTTTATGATAAGCATGAGGTTGATGCTCTCGTGAAAGAGCGACTGCGTGACCGGCATCCCGAGATCACTGAATGGTACTCGGTGAGCGAGATCCTCTCTACATATAATATAACAGCTGTAAGGCTTAACAACCAGCTGTACGCTCATCCGGTGCCCAAGCGTAAGGAAGGAGGACTCACATATTATTCAAAATCACATATCGATGAGATGTTCGTCTATATTCTTGATGCGGACAGATACTACACCACGGATGAACTCTCGAAGATCTACCTTCTTGATAAGCGGCGCATCGCGAAACTGGTCCAGAGATACTCGCTCCCAAAGATAACGAGGGCCGGCAGGATACTGATCGAGAAGGAGCCGTTCGACGACTTTATGAGGCTCAATAAAGTGACCTAAAATACAATGTCATTACAATATCGTCACTATTTTAAGAAAAATCATAATTTTATTTAACCATATTCATAATATTGCAAAAAAAGACAACGACTATGACATCTGTATATGTAAGGAAGAGAAAAGGTGCTGACGGTAAGCTCCACCTGTATCTTGACTATTATCCGGCTCTGTTCAATCCGGTGACCAGGACTACACGCAAGCACGAGTCACTGAAGATGTTCATATATGAGAAACCCAAGGACCAGATCGAGCAGAACTACAACGACGAGACGCTCAGACTTGCAGAGGCTATAAGGTGCCGCAGAAGTCTGGCCATAATGAAGAATGATCTTGACTTCATCGAGGAGTCCTTTGCCAAAAGCGACTTTCTCGAGTTCTTCTCCAGGGTGTCGGCAGGCAAGCATTCCTCCTGGAGATATGCTCAGGAGTACTTCAGCCGCTTCATGAACGGAAAGTGCAGGTTCGAGAATCTCACGATCCCTCTTGCCGAAGAATACAAGGAGTGGCTTCTCAAGACCGCCAAGGGATGCGGACATTTCAAGGAGAGGAAGGTGTCACAGAATACAGTCTCCAAGTATTACCTTATATTCCGTGCTGTTCTCAAGCTTGCATATAAGGGTAAGTTCATCCGTGAGAACATCAACGACTATCTGGAGAACATTCCTGTCAAGAAGACCCGCAGGGAGTACCTGACAGCCGAGGAGGTCATAAGGCTCAGCAAGACGGAATGTATGTATGATGTCCTCAAGAGGGCCGGGTTGTTCTCGATACTTACAGGCCTCAGGTTTTCCGACATACAGTCCCTTGACTGGAGCGAGATCTGCACCGCACCCGACGGCAAGCCCTGCATACGAAAGCGTATCCTCAAGACCGACTCCGAGGAGACCATCTACATCAACGAGCAGGCTCTTGACTTCTGTGGCGAAAGGAAGGCCTCCGGTCCGGTGTTCGAAGGATTCACCAAGTCGATGCTTCAATATCCTCTCAAGATGTGGATCAAGGACGCAGGTATCCAGAAGTCGATTTCCTTCCACTGCTTCCGTCATACCTATGCAACGATACTTGTCTCCAGCGGCATAGATATATATACTGTCTCCAGACAGCTTACCCATACTAATATAAAGACCACGCAGATATATCTTCACATCGTCGACAACAGGAGACGCGATGCCGCCGATGCGGTTCACATATCCAAGATATAGCCATCGGAAAATATTGCTGCCTATTCTCGGCTTGATACCTTTCATAAGTCGGCTTTTGTTGTCATCATTTTCTTTTGTTAAGAAAAATTACTACTTTTGTTAAATAAAATTATTAAATATGGATTATATACACTTGTGCGACTTTGAGGAGCGTGAAGATCTTACCTATTCAGGACTGAAGATCTACATCAATGCCTGTCTTGGTGATTATCTCACACCTGAACAGGTGGACACCCTGGCAGAGACGCTCAGACGCTTCAGGATCCGCCCTGCGGATGTGGATTTCTGTGACGACTACTGCAGTCCGATCTCCCTTGAAAACAGTATGAGGAACTTCAGGATACCACGCAAGACCCTCCGGAAGGACGAATGTGCCGTGTTCTTCTATAATGTCGCCCCTTACGCGCTAGTCAACAGGAATCAGGCGGCACGTCTCGCTAAGAGGCTCTTTCCGAATTTCTTTGCAAGCGAGACAACCATCAATTCCAGTTTTACACGTCATTCCAACCTTTCGACAAGTGAGCTGGCAAGAATCGCGGGTATCACTATAGAGAACCTGCCATTCCACACGACGGCACATGTGGAGAGGACTTTCTATGAATTAGGTTATAACAATAAAAACAAGAGTCATGGACGCAAATAAGGTAAGATTCGAAGACATTCCGATGCTGATGTCATCCATTCTGTCTGAAATGAAGGAACTGCATTCCAAGGTCGATTCCATCGGCACCCTGGTGACAGGAATGCAGGAGAAGCAGCCCAACAAGGTGCTGAGCATCGATGATGTGAGCAAGCTCCTTCACAAGTCAAGATCCACCGTATACAAGATGGTGTCGAGGAATGTCATACCATGCTACAAGCAGGGAAAGACCGTCACATTCCTGGAAGAGGAGGTGATGGAGTGGCTGACAACATTCAAAAGGGGATCGTGCACTCAGGTGATGGCATTGGCCGAACAGTATATGCAGAGACTCCAGTGAGCATGTACTATAATACGATGATGAAACCGCCTTCGATACACTTTGCTGTATCGAAGGCGGTTCGTCATTTCTGCGATGTTCCAGAGCGGGACAGGTCCCTTGCCGTCACTGTCATCTCCAGGTTTCTCTGACCGTTGTCCTCATACAGGTATATCTTCAGCACCTGGTCATCGGAAAGTGTCATCTTCTGGAACGAATAGGCGATCCTTGTCTTTCCTCCTGCCTTTACCGACAGCGAACCGTGCCTGCCGTTGGGGAAGACTGTCCTCTCGAAATGAACCGTCCTCTTTCCCTTCTTCCTGCTTTCGATCACAAATGTGGCATCCTTGGTCTCATAACTGACTCCGGAGCGGTTCTCAAGTGAAAGCACAACATAAGTTATGTCGCTATATGACATCACTTCCTCGCACAGGGCCGTTATCCCGTGCCTGCGGGCTCCGATGTGGTACAGCTTCTGACTGCATCCGGCTATTTCTGACAGCAGGGGAGCGTCAGACTTTCTGTTCAGCGACACCTGTCTTCCGTCTCCGGACAGAGATTCCCTCATGTCCCTGATCAGATCGGCAGGGGACGGGTCGTAAGCTACAATGAAGGTGTGGATCCTTCCGTTGGACTCCAAGGCGGAAACGCTAGTCAGGCTTGCGAACTGCTTCCTTGCCTTTATCGCCAGCATATTCCTGTTCTGCTCAATGATCTTTGCGGCTACCGCCTCCCCGTTGGACAGATCCACATATGTTAGGTCAGTGTTGAATATGACGTGTGAAGTGAATCTGTCGGATACCCACAGCGTGTCAGACTGTGCCTGGCAGTAGCAATGGTAGCACAGCAGTAGGACTGCTATCGTTGATATCCTTACTACCCATTTCATAAGTCCTTCCTTTTGACGATGAAGAAACTGTATCCAGACGGCACCGTCACTGTCGTCTCCCCATTGGAGGCCCTGGCAAGTGACACTCCTGTTGAGACCACATCCTGGGCCACTCTTCCGAGCCTGCTCGAGAGGGTGCTTCTCGCGATGTCCGTCCCTCTCTCCCTGGCGCTCCTTCCCGTGCTGCCTACGTCAGGGCAGTAGATCCCTCTTGAACCGTCTGTGTCGTAAGCCTCGTATCCAAGAGGAAGGATCCTTCCTCCCATCTCGATGCTCTCGAACCTCACCTCCAGTCTGGACGAAAGCTGACACGTCCCCATAAGGTGTGTGTTCTTCGGAATGACAGTCCCGTTGATGCTTATCTCCTCAAGCAGTATGACCGCAACCCGCTGACCGTCCCTGATCTTCTCCTGTCTGGAGAACATGCATCTGAGAGGCCTGTCGTCACCCTGCTCCAGTTCAGGTTCCTCCCCGAGGGAACTTATGCCTGCTCCCCAGCCGTCATCGCTGACGGAGATGATGCTCGTCCTGCTGACTTCGGGAGACGGAAGAGAGACTGTCTCCGGTACCTGTTCTCCCTCTTCCTGGGCGTCTTTCTCGCCGTCCCTCATCCTTTCCGCCATCTCAATGGCTTCTTCACGCCGTCTCTGGTGCCTCTGCTCCCTTTCCTGAGCTGTCTCCCTGTACGGATTGGAGTATGCAGCCGTCTGCCGCCCGGACGTAGGCTGCACAGTGGCAGAGGATGGTGCGGAAGATGACGATCCGAAGAGGTCGGCCGATCCTGAGACCTCCTTCTTCTCAGACTCCTTTCTGCTGATTTCCTCGTCGCACAGGTCCCAGTAGTCCTCTATGTCCTGGCTCTTTTCCTTGTCGGTGAAGGTCGAGTATGCGTGGCTCTTCGAGTCGCTTACCTCCCTGACATCCGCATCCGGCAGATCCACATAGACCTGACTTTCCTCGTCCTGACCGGAGGTCTTCTTCCTGAAGTCAACCACGTACAGTAGCACGATGACAGCCAGGGAGACCACTATGAACAGAATTGTCTTGATTCTCTGATTCATTGCCTGCCTCCTTATAGTACCGCCTCCGCGACCATGATGAAATGATAGACGGCCGTACCGATGCAGCACAGTACCGCTACGATTGCAACGATGCTCTTCCAGGGGGCGTCAGGCACGTCGTGCCTGTTCAGCAATTCGCATATTCTTGTGTAGATGCCGTTCATTTCAGTTCCTTTTTCTTGTTCCCAGATTGTCGTTCCTTGTCACGAGGAACTTCTCGATCATCATTCCGTGCGGGTTCGACGGAGACCGCTCCACTTCCACAAGTCTGCAGGTGCTCTCGAACTGGTACGATGTGATGTTGCTCTCACGAAGCAGGAAGAGACGGCCGTAGGTCACCGCTCCATAGGGGTATGACTGCATGTCCACCCTGACGGAATCCACCACTATCTCCTGTGAGATGTTCGCCGACACGAGTCTCTGATAGAATCCTCTTTCGGAAAGGTCCATCCAGTAATCGTACGCACTCCTGTCGCTCATTGTCAGTGCCCTGTCCACGTTCCTCTTGATCGACTCCGAACTCGGGGACAGGTTGAACATTAGTTCGTGGAAGCGGGTCACGTGGTCTGCGGCTTCCATATCCCTGTTGGCATCCTCCGGAGTCCTCCGTGCCATCACGGCTGAACCCTTCTCGATGACATATATGCTTTCCCTGGCTCTCTCCGACGACCAGGCTGCCACCGCCACGGAGCCGATGCATACGGCCCCAGCACAGACAAGCGCAGCGACCGTGAGGAACTTCATCCTTCTGAAGGAGGAGTCGATGTTGTCGAAATACTTGATTAAATTGTCCATATGGTATTAGATTTTTATGAATTTCCTGGCTATGTTCCTTGCCGGCTGCGTCACGGAACCGTGAGCGTCGTTGCCTCCTCTGGATTCGATGAAGTATGTGGCAAGCTTAGGCACGGCTGATATCATCACGAGGGCCACCAGATGCAGTACTATCATGAACCAGGTGGATGAGAGTCCCGTCGATCCCGCAAGCGATGCGTCCGCGAACGCTCCCGTCACTTCGAGACTTATCAGCATTATGAGGAATCCCGCCGGTATCCAGCAGGAGATCTGGATGTATCTTGCAAACCATCTCTTCACCCCGGCCTCGAACCCTGGCCATACAGAGGTGGAGAAGACCAGCGGACCGATCATCCCGATGAAGATCTGATATATGTAGCAGATGACCTGCTGCATAAACAGAAGGATCTTGGCGATGATGTACAGGATGCCTCCGATTAGTGCCCCTGTCTTCAGCGAACTGATATTCATCATGCTCATTACGCTTCTCTTGAGACCCTCCCAGAGGCTCTTGAAGAACCGGATTATCCTGGATTCACCCGCGAATGACTCCATCGATTCGTTGTAGGCTTCAATGTTCGAGACTATGTCAGCCACCGCCATCGTCTCGATGTTCTCCTTCCATTGCGAAAGGTATTCCTCATTGGTCACGCTGGCCGTCTCAGTGATGCCTCTTATGAAGATGTTGACCACGGAGTCGAACGGACGCATGACCAGCAGGTTGAAGTTGCATACCAGCACAAGCATCATTATCGGCTTGAACAGCAGCATGAAGTCTATGCCGTCACCCTTGACGAAGCCGTTGTAGTTCTTGAGCACCGTCAGACCTGCCATTATACCGGCGATGCCGCTTGCGACATGCGACATTCCGTCCATATGTTCGGCAAAGATGCTGTACTTGACGGAATCGAGAGTGCTCCATATTGTCAGTATTGTCATCATAATGTCACTCCTGTGAATAATGTTATGAGCTTGAGCAGTGCCATCCCTCCTATGAACCCGGTCATCACCCTCAGCAGCACCTCGTCCGCCGTCGGGTCGCCGGCGATTCCGCCTCGTGTGAACACGAAGTACGCGAATCCCGCCAGAAGCACCCCGACCAGGACGAAGAGCAGCGATATCGCCCCCAGGGCGGATGACGACGCACCGGCCTGGCTCCCGTAGCCCTGCTTGGAGAGGATGAAGTCGTCGGCACCCATCTGGGAGTCTATCTGCTCGATGAATTCCGTGAGTCCTTCGGCGAATATCGTCGCCTGTATCTCCATCCTCATCATCGCCTGCGTGTCCTGCATCCTGTTCTCCAGCTCGTCAATGATCTTTTCCAGTTCCTCCTTCTTCTCCTTCTTCGAGAACCCCAGAGTCCCGAGGAGTTTCCTGGCGGTCTCGACAGCCATCTCGGCGTAGTCCTTCATCGTGTTAAGGTAGTTGAGCATTATGTTGGCGTCGCTCAGGCGGAACCTCTGCATGCTCTGCATCTGCCTCGCGTACGATTCGGTCGTTGATATGGTCGAGTTGAACGCCTCTGTCAGCCTCTGCAGGGTGCCGAGGTCCTCCAGGACGCTGATGGCCTTCCCGCCGATGCCGTCCTCCCCGAATACGTTGTCTATATGTTCACGCATCGTGTTCATCTGGTCCCCGAGATGGGCCAGTTCCCCGAGCTGGTCGAGCATATAGTCCACCTGCTCGGCTGCATTGGTCGCCGAGGCCGCGATCTGGCTGGGGTCTATCACCACCTGCTGAGCCTGTAGATGAGATGCCCACAGCAGAACTGCCAGTAGCGATATGATCCTATTCCTGGCCATTGCGTCTTGAGATGATTGTCCTGATCGCCCTTGTCGGAGGCATTGTCCGGCAGAGATCGACGAAGTCCTTCTTCCTGTTCATCGCCGACTCGTAGGCTACGGCCTCTTCCGGGGACACTTCCGTCGCGAACACGCCGCTGAGCCTCGCCCCGAGAGAGATGAAGACCTCCTTGTAGACGAATCTGCTGTTCTGACCCCGGTTCAGGGAGAGGACCAGAGCCTTCTGATGGGAGTCCAGGCCGAGGAACTCGCCGAGTTCGTCGATCACCTTCCTGCTGCTTGTCTGTTCGAGTATGACCTTGACGTCGGAGTTCTGCAGTATGGTGTTCCTGATGACCTGCGAGGCCACGATGTCCCCGAACTCCTGCGTCACCACTACTGCGGCGGTGTTCAGCTTCCTGGCTGTCTTCCACAGGCCGAGGAGGTAAGCCGACATCGTTTCGTTGGCGATGGCTTTCCATGCCTCCTCGATGACCAGTACCTTATGTGTGTCCTGCTCCGCCCTCATCTTCGCCTCGAAGGCGTTCATTATGCAGAGTATGGCTATCCTGTAGAAGTCCTCGCCCATATTCTCGATGCTGTCCACCTCGAATACGGTGAAACGGCTGGAGAAGATGTCCCTGGTGCCCCTGCCGTTGAGCAGATGCTTGAACTGTCCTTTCGCGGAGTATGCTCCCAGCGCTGTGCACATACTGCCTATGTCAAGGTTTCTGGAGGTGTTGGCCACGCCGTTGACATTGTAGCCTCCTTCGCTGTTCAGCTGTGACGCGATGTCTGTCCTGATGAACTCGAAGAGGCTGTCGAAGGTGGGGGACTCGTCGGCACCTCTCCATTCCAGGGCGAAGTCCTTGAGCATCTGCACCACGATGTTGCTGCTGGCCGAATCCCAGCCTCCGACGGGTGCCCAGATGCTCTGGATGATGGACTGCACGAACCTCAGGCCGATACTCTCCGGGTTGAGTTCACCTCCGGGGCCGAGCCAGTTCCGTAGGTCCCAGAACAGATTGAACGACATCCCATTACCCTCATCCGCACTGCTGTCCCATCTGAGATAGACCCCGTCCGCACCTGAGGACTCCTCACGTATCACCGAGCACAGACCCTCGTACGAGTATCCCTTGTCGATGATGAAGACCGTATCCCCGCAGTCGTAGCTGTTCCTGACGAAGTAGTTGGTGAAGAAGGATTTTCCGCTTCCCGATCCGCCCAGGAAGAAGGCGTTGTAGTTGCTTATCAGACCTGCTTCGAAAGCCTGTCTCTGCATATCCATAGCGACGGGAATGTTCCTCATCCTGTCGCACAAAGGGAGGGTTCCCCCTCTGACCTCCTGCTGGAATGACTCCATAGGCCAAAGACAGAGCACACACCCCAGCTCATTGAGCATGAGGTTCCTGCAGCCGATCTCGCATGCAGCTCCCGGGGTGGCGGAATGCCACAGGACGGGAACATCGAAGGTGTCGCATACGCATCTTATGTCCGTCCTGGAGAAAGCCGCGCTCATCTTGGCCCTGAGTGCGGACTTCTCCCTTGCGTCACCGAATACGAGTATGTTGGTGTGGGCCCTTACCGTCGTCTTCTCGTCTTCGAGGTTCTCTTCCAGATACTCTCCGATCTCCTTGTGGTTCTTGCGGTTCTCGCTGTCCCTTCCCGACATGCTGTACATCTTCCGGTGGCGTGAGTCCAGTTCGCTGACCGCCTCGCCGCGAGGGATCATCAGTATGTACGAGTTCACGATGTGCTCGCACTCGAGCAGTATCCCGAAGGACGCTCCGAGCGACAGTCCGAGTGCGGACAGGGGAGTGCTGACCTTCTCCACCTTCCTGGAGGAGGATATCTCGCTCGGCATCTGCTTGCCCTCGTTGATTATGTATGCCCACATATTCCGACCGTCGGCCTCAATGTGGTCGCTGTACATGTCCAGGTCAGATCCTATCCCGTCATCAATGCCGAAGTTCATATGCCTTTCGATGCATTCCGCCAGATCGCTGTCGGAGAGCCTCTGTGCTCCGACCACCCTGGAGTCCGTAAGCTTGTAGATGAACTCCTCGCCCACGGAATCGATCCTGCCGATGTCCTCGTGGCTTCCTTCCCTCAGCCTGCTGACCATTCCCAGGACACCGCATGACCCCGGCTCACGCACTGCCGTGAACCTGTTGGTCAGAGTCAGGAAGATATACTGTTCGTGTGTCATATGTGACCTTCCGTCGAAATGGCGCTGATATGCCTCGTCCAGGAACCCTCTTCCCCTGGTCGCTGTGTACCTCCTGTTGAAGAAGATGTCCTGCCGATGCACCATTGTCCAGTCGGGCAGATCCCTGACGGCCCTGTAGAAGCGGTTGTGAAGATCGTCGTATCCGGACTGGTCCAGCGAGTACATTGACGGAAGCGTCAACCTCCACCCTATGGTCACGTCACCTCTCTTGGAGATGATGACACCGTCCCTGATGGTCAGGACCGGGAATATCTCGCGGAAGTCCTTGGATCTAGCCCTCATCTCCATAACTTGCCTCCTCCATCATTGATTCCAGTCTTATCGGCAGCACCTTGACGTGCATCCTCATCCTGTTCTTGTTCAGCATCCTTGCGAACTCACGCTCGGTGTACCTGCCCTGAAGATGAATCACGGCCATATAGTCACCCACAAGCGCGACTGCGAGCAGCACCAGGCAGATGAATCCGCTGAATGTGTTCGCAAGTGCCAGAGCCGTCATTCCGGCGAAGAGGCCGATGATGACGAACACCACCATGAACCGTCCTTTGATTCCGAAGAACGAAAGAGGCTCGTCCAGGGACTTCCAGGCCCTGAACCGTCTTGTCTCCCAGCCGCTCATCTATATGAGTATCTTGAACAGGTTCAACATCATCACGACTATTATCAGACCTCCTCCGTGCTTGAGGAAGGCTGCAGCAGAATGCTGGTCTCCGTTCGAGAACTTGGGATATACGACGAGCAGCTGGAATACCCCTATGAATACGCATATTATTGTCACGAATAGGAAGATCTGCTCCGATCCTCCCTTGAGGTATGATGTCCACTGTGACATTACCGAACTGAAGTCCTTCACCTGTGCCTGAGCCGCAGCAGGGAGGAGTGCCGGTACTGTGAATGTCAGGATTGTCCTGAGTTGTGATTTCTTTATTTCCATATACTGAGATTTGATGATGACTGCTTCACATCACCCAATCCGTATACAGTCTTTACTTTGTCGTCAGATCTAACGGATGTCGTATCCGGCATCCTTCAGGAGTTCAGCAAGCTCGATGCGTCTTTCCTCCGTAGTGTGAGGGTCGAGATACTCCTCCAGTGTGTTCACAGGCTCCTTTTCGAACTCACCTTCACCCGGTTCCACAGGCTCGAATCCGCTCTCCTCTTCCGAGGGGTCGAAGTCCGACGGCACCGTCTTTTCGCCTGCCCTGCTGATCTTGACGACCTTGTCTCTGATGCCATCACCTCTGGTGTGACACTTCTTCCGTCTCATCTTGATGGCGGAATAGATGACCGATGACAGCAGACAGGCTAGAGCCGTCACGGTCAGGATTGTATCCAGATTCTTCATGACTATAAAATTTACCTTGCGGTGCAAATATATAAAATAATAATAAAACTTAACCAAAATAATAATAAAACTTTACTATATGAATAGATTGCAATCTTCTCTGTTCCGTGTCTCAGGCCCTTTTGTGACGCAAGTTAGAGTCCGCTTGGAGCCACAGTCACGGCCCCCTTGAGAAAACGGGACACTCCGGTTCCCTCCGCATCAGTTTTCCCATTCCCGTGCTTGGGGTCCAGTCGTGCCTCTACTGGATGCTGTCACAAAACGACACGACACTATGGAACAGGGAAGGGCACTTGGGATGCAGGTGACGGTACCGCCTGAGGCATCTGTTCATTGCATAGGTGTCCTTGTCCTCAGACAAATCATTAAATATTACAGATATGGCAAGTAACTACTACTTCTTCAAGACAATGAAGATCGCAGGCAGTCAGAGACTCAGACCGCTTCCGGGACAGAAAGAACCGTCAGGAAGACATATCGATGAGGGGCTCAATGTACAGGCAGACTCAAGGATGAGGGAGGATTATCCTCTTGGAACAGTATTCGGCAGCGAGAGCCTGGAACTGAGGTCGCTGCACTCGACGTCATACTACTCGACAGGGAAGATATTCCCGATAGGGCTGAACAACGGTGACTACCAATCGCAGTCACATATGCCTTCGAGAGAGATGAATATGGCTTACGAGGAATACCGGGCGGAAATGGCCGAGAATGACAGGCCTGTCCTTGACAGCGGATCTACACTCTTCAATGAGAACGGCAGTGCGGCTGTTCCTGGAACGATGCTGTCAAGGCTGAAGGCGGACGTCAGGATGAAGGCTCCGACAATAGATGCCGAGGGATTCCATATCGAGCAGAAGGACTGGTATCTGCTTGTAAGGAACATAATGTCCAAGGTGAACACCATGATGGTCGGGCCGTCAGGTACAGGTAAGACGGAACTCGTGCTGCTTGCCTGTAAGAAACTGGGACTGGAGTGCAGCGTGTACGATATGGGTTCTATGTATGACCCGGTGTCAGGACTCCTCGGAGTGCATAGACTCCAGAAGGGTGGCGAGTCGGTGTTCGACTACGCCAAGTTCACTCAGGATATCCAGAAGCCGGGAGTGATTCTCTTGGATGAGCTTTCAAGAGCCCCTGTGACGACCAATAACATCCTCTTCCCGTGTCTTGACTCACGAAGGATGCTTCCGGTGGAGATGGCAGGCGGTGACGAACTCAGGTCGATCGCTGTACATCCGGACTGCGTGTTCGTGGCGACGGCCAATGTCGGAGCAGAATATACAGGTACGATGAGCCTTGACAGGGCGCTCGTCGGAAGATTCTTCCCTCTGGAACTGGATTATATGCCTCTGGAATGTGAGGTGAAGGTCCTTTCCAAGAGATGCGGAATCAGCAGTACCGATGCGGAGAACATCGCCAATGTGGCAGGTACAGTCAGGTCGCTGTACGGAAAGCAGGAGATCTCCTGTACGATATCGACCCGTGAGACACTTGCAGCGGCACGACTGGTCGCAGACGGCTGGAGCTCACTTGAGGCAATGGAACTGACATTCCTCCCGCTGTTCGAGGGAACCCGTGCGGAAGGGGAGAGGGGAATGGTGGCGAAGATATTCATGACACGATAAATCGAGAAGGATATGGCTACTGAAATCAATACCGCAGTCATCAAGGATGGCAAGGTAATGCAGGTAAAGGTAAGTACCGACATCACTCCAGGTGTCGGTATTCACCTCCTTGGTATCAATGATAAGACTATAAGGGATTGCTTGCTGAGGACGATCACTGCCATGCAGTCGCAGGGGTATTTCATTCCCGGCAGGAAGATATGTACAGAGATTGATCCGGATTTATCCTGTCTGGATGAATGTCATTGCGACCTACCTATTGCTATAGGTATCATAATGTCCTCTGAGCAGGTGGACCTGCGTGAAGTGAACAGGTGTTTGATAATGGGACAGCTCAATCTTGATGGGACACTACGTGATATACATGAGCCGCAGGCAATGGCTGAATATGCCCGTAGCAATGACCTGCTTGTGACGATGCCGATGTATCAGGCATTGACTCTTCCGAAAGAACTCATAGAATATACCCTGATGGTAGATTCGTTGTCTGAACTGGTTGAAATATTAAAAGTGAAGTGAAATATGGCAAAGAGAGAATGGAAATTCGTATATGACGAAGAGGTGTGTGACACTCAGGACATAGACTTCGTCGGTATAATAACAGATGGGAAAAGGTTCCTTTTCTTTCAGACAGTCACGGATGAAGAACAGAATGAAGAAAGGTGCTACATCTACTCATCAATGAGGGCGATGTATAATTGTGACGGTGAAGAGCTGTCTTATCCTTGGACAAATGAGAATGACGAACTTTTGCTGAAGGCTCTGAACTCTCTGGACGACGACTCGGACAGATATTGTGGAGAAAACTCGATATTTCACGAGTTCTTTGCGGATATCGGATAATGAAAGAAAAGTTATCATCATTCTGATGTGAGTCTCACATTTTTATCTAGATTTGCGACTCTTTCAGACCCATTTCGGGGTATTCCTACCAGCCCTACTGCCAGTCGCGAAATATGCAGTAGGGCTTTCTTTATGTTCCATACGGGATGAACGGATGTACAAAAGACGGGCGGAGATTAGAACATCTATCTAATTCCCGCCCGTCTTCGTATGTCATTTTGTTGGCAAGTGCCTTTTTATGTCTATCTTCTCGTACTAGAAAGTTTTTAGGCATTGCGCTTTGAGGCTTTAAGTGATTTCAGATGTGTTGCCGGGTTGAAGTCAATTGCCTCGCCGCTATTCACACCTTCCTCTATTGCATTCCTGTGTGCCGCAATTCGGGTGTCTGACGAATAATGATACTTGAATGAATGTTCCGTTTTTCGTTTCACTTGTTTCATATTCCTTGCAGCGTTAGCGGTCTCCTTTAATCGTGAAAACCTTATCATAACACTACTTGAACAGTTCAGACTGGGTGCCAGGTCGTATCAATTTGACGATGTTCGTATTCTCGTCTAACCAAATCAGTAGAGTGTCGCTTTCTATATGGCACTCCATACAATCCTTATATTCTCCGAGAAGTTTGTGAGGCTTATACTCCGGAGGAATTGTCACATTTGTCTGCAGATAACCTAAAACAACCTTGAGTTTTTCGATCTTCTTTGGCTGATTTTGATATCTCTTAAGATCTTTCTTAAATTGGCTGGTAATCTTCAGCTCCTTCATATCTTCTACAATGATTCGATGAATTCCTCAAGATTATCCAGATTGATAGTATCCAGATTTTTGTCCTCTCTTGCCTCTTTCACTGCGGCCATTGTAACGGCATTTGGTGTGCGGTAGACAGCGTCCATAAGAACGCTCTCTACGAAATTATTAAGACTGCGATTCTGTTTTCTAGCCTCTACCTTTAATCTCTTTAACAACTCGGTACTGAGTCTGAATGCGGTCTGTGTTCTGGTAATAGCAGTTTCCATCTTCTTCATATACTTTATATCACAAATGTATAACATATATATAATATACGCAAGAAATATGCAAAAAATGAGTATGCTAGAAAATTGTAACATCGGTTCCCCTTGCATTTGTTTCGCAAAGCTATGTTGCGGTGAGTCTATAGCCAA
>CAZYCJ010000009.1:0-48178 GCA_964645495.1 uncultured Muribaculaceae bacterium | reverse complement strand
AGCCACATCCGTCGATGGTTTTATTGAACTGCTTACAACAGTTTCAAGATATCTTATGACGAATCGGGCAATAGCCACAATTTGGTATTGGAACGACGCACCATATCAGTCTTCCAGTTCACAGCCTGTAAAGAAGAAGTCTGATGCGGCTTTCTCTTTCGTGAAGCAGTAATAAGTCATCTCACACTGGGAGCACACCTGTCCCTCATGACTGAGAGTCGCTTCGATGATGGCGAAATTACGCTTCATTTCCTTTATATGGCCGCGGATCTCTACGGTGACAGCGTCGCCTGTCGGAACGGGACGACGATATTTCATGGTCAGATTTGTCGTCATGCCGGCAGTCTGAAGTTTGCGGTTGACGAGCCATCCGCCAAGTTCATCCATAAGAGTAGCCTGTATGCCTCCATGAAGGGTCTTGAGCCAACCCTGATAATTATCTCCGGAATTCCAGACACATACTATGTCGTCACCGTCTTCATGAAACTCCATCTTGAGGCCGTAAGGATTCTGAGGGCAGCAGGCAAAGCAGTTGTAACCTTTCTCTTCCAGGCCGATGTAAGGGTTCCTTATCTTTTTCATAATGTCCGGTTTTAAAGTACAATATTCGTCTGTTTCGATACAAATATAACGATAAAATAAATTTTAATGCGGCTAAAATAAATCTTTGCATGACTAAAATAAATCTTTGCCTCGGCATTTTGGCAAAGAAAAAGAAAAATCTTTGAAATCTTTTTTATCATCTGAAGACGGTTCCGAAGGAAGTAGATACTTTTGACGAAAAACAAAAGACATGAAAAAACACTGCCTAAGCATCCTGTCCGCCGCCATAACGGCACTTATGTACATATCATGCGGCAAGACCGCCTTTGACACTTCATATCCGGAATCTGCAGGAATCCGCATGACAGTCAGGATGCCGCCTCCTGTCAGAAGTTCCATCAGCACAGATTCAGACTATGTCGGCGACCTCTTCATCCATATTTTCAGAGCAGGGGACGGAAGACCGGTCAAATGCATCAAAGCCGATGTATCTGACGAGGTCAAGCTCATTCTTGAAGAAGGTACCTACCATATATATGCTGTCGCGAATGCAGGAGAACAAAGGGAACTTCAACGGGAAGAAGACATCCGTAAAATGGCAATAAGCACAAGGATGGAAGATCTGTCCAAAGGTTTACCGATGTGTTGGGAGGGAACCGTCGAGGTCAGTCATGGAAGATGTATAGAAGTGGAGATAGGTCTGGAGAGACTGACGGCCACAGTCAGATTCACGTTGGACACGGAACTTCCTGAAGGACTCGACATCATATCCATCAGGTTATGCCAAGGAGCAAATGATGTCCGTCCTTTCATGGAGGGAGGCAGCAGAGCCCTGACAACGAAAGACGTCGCTGACGGAGACTACGCGACGGAAAGTGACCTTTCCGCACTCATGGCAGGAGAAAGCATCAGCTTCCTTGTGCCAGAAAACTGCCAAGGAAGGCTTCTGCCAGACAACACGGACCCTTGGGCCAAAGTTCCCGACAACATTCCTGAGAAGGCCGGCTTGTGTTCATACATAGAGATGAAAGGAAGATGGAGGGAAAACGCATACTACAGCGGTGAGATCACCTATCGTTTCTTTCTGGGAGAAGACCCGTTCTCCAGTTTCGATGTAAGGAGGAACTGTGTGCACTCTCTGGTTCTATGTCCGGACGAGGCCAACTTCGACAGGATAAGTTGGAAAACAGACACATCTGACATGGAACTGGTCAGATGGAACGCTGATTCCGACTTGAGCAGAAACTTCCATGACAAGGAACATTTCCATGTGACCGAAAGGATCCGTGCCGACATTGTCATTGACAGATATGGCATACGGTACTGGAAAACAAGAGAGAAAGGATTTTTTCTGACAGGACTGGGGCCGGACGGAGAGCCAAGGATAAGATTTGACGACCCGGTATGCGACGGTGAGGGCGCATTTCATGCCATGGGGACCTGTATCGGGGAAGGAGAGTTCGAACTGGTGCTATGCGACAGGGAGACAGGTGAACCATCTTATATTCTCGACTCAGGAAGGATTATTCCACCGGTTCTTACAATAGGGCGTAGAAGTGGCCAGGAATCTGACCGGATCATTGCCGGCCAATCGGAGAAGGAGGTATTCATCAACGGAGATGAAATACAGATGGATCTGTTTCTGACAGATCAGGAGGGATACAACCTCAACGGCAAGGACTGGTACGGCTGCGACCTGTCGGTATGCAGATGGAAGGTCAGAGCCATGTGCAAAGACGGAAATGAGGGACGGTACATCGACATCGGATCCAGGCAAGGAGAGGAAAGAAACGGTGGCCCTGCCATCATATATACGATGTCCGTCAGTAACGACGGAAAAGACGAGGTCAGAAATGCCGGCTTGAGCGCCGCTCTCGGCCCGGAAGCCTTTGTCCTCGAATTCGACGAACATCTCTCGGGAGCAAACGGAAGGCAGTCTCTGGCCCTTTCTTGCAAAGATATTCATGTGACCCTCACACCTGTGCCAAATGATGCCGCAGGCATCATCGGAAACGGATTCATGTATGCGGTACGGAACCCGTCATGTCTTCCTGTGTCCATCAGGGGGATAAGGATCATAAGCATTGACGAGACCCCGGCGGACGGGAAGTTGAAGCCTGTCATAGGAGGGGATTTCACAGATATCGGTCCGGAAAAGCCTCTGGCTGTATCGCTTTTGCCTCAGACCTTCTGTTCCATCAGCCTTGAGGGTTCTTCACACATTGAAAAGGAAAATGAAGTATGGTTCTCCTCAGGAGATGGATTCTCAAACGGCCACTCATACGGATCTGAGGCCTTTCTGGTATTGGAAGCAGGACTTGCATACCCTCATGACCGGACTCCTGAGATGACCGGAAGCATCATTGACATCCCGTCAATCACAGGGTTGTATCTGTATAATGGTGACAACTGTCAGAAATTCATATCCTCCAGCATGGCCAAAGATGCAGAAATGACATATGGCAGTCTGCTGGACAGAGAGTCCGTCGCAATGTTCCATGAACTGACAGATGTCGACATCAGGATGAACTCAGACAATGAGCTGACGGCAAGATCGTCCCGTCCGATAGACATGGATGTAAATATATCAGGGGAATTGAAGGGACACATAAGGTGCATTACACTGAAAGACCCTTTCCTGACTCCCTGGGGACATTATTTCAAAGACACATTTCCATTGCAAGCTGACGGGAGGTACGGTGTCGGGGCTGACGAGGTCATCATCGACGGTTCTTGTATTCCAAGAGCGCTCGCTCAGATGCGGGAAGAGAAGTATTACTCCGCTCTGGATATTGCAGACATCAGCGAATTCAGGAATCCCCCTCATCCTGATGTAGCCAGTACCATCAGGGAATACCTCAAGCCATATGGAATCACCATGACTCTGGATATTGATGTTCCGGATGGCAGGCTGGCAAGTGTTTCGATTGAAGGGGTCATGAATTATGACTATAAGACATCCTCTCCCGTAAGTTGGCCTAAAGGGCCGTTCTCAAACATCACAATAGTCCCCTCCTCCTACTCCGGCTATGACAGCAAGGTGGACGACGACGGCTGCCCTCCCGGAAAGACATTCGAGGCCGGAATCGTCGCATTGGATCCCGGCCTCGATATTAACGTTCCTTATGATATCTACCTTATTCAGCAGCCTTGAGACGCTCGGCGTTCTCGGCGATCTGGAGCTGGTCAATCACATCCTGGATGGCTCCGTCCATGAAGACAGGGAGGTTGTACATCGTATAGTTGATACGATGGTCGGTCACACGGGACTGAGGATAGTTGTAGGTACGGATCTTGGCAGAGCGGTCTCCACCTGCAACCATGGTCTTTCTCTTCGCAGAGATCTCCGCGAGATACTTCTCATACTCCATGTTGTATAGACGGGTGCGGAGTTCCTGAAGAGCCTTGTCGAAATTCTTGAGCTGGGACTTCTCATCCTGGCACTGAACCACGAGACCTGTCGGGATATGGGTAAGGCGGATGGCAGAATAAGTCGTGTTGACCGACTGTCCGCCAGGACCTGAAGAACAGAATGTATCCTTGCGGATATCGTTCATATTGAGTTCCACGTCAAACTCATCTGCCTCAGGAAGAACAGCAACAGATGCCGCTGAAGTATGTACACGGCCCTGAGTCTCGGTCTGAGGCACACGCTGCACGCGGTGAACGCCTGACTCGTATTTAAGCACGCCGTAGACACCGTCGCCTGACACCTTGCAGACGATTTCCTTGAAACCGCCGGCTGCGCCTTCAGCCTGATTGGTGACCTCCATGCGCCAGCCACGGGTCTCGATATATTTCGAGTACATACGGAAAAGGTCGCCGGCAAAGATGGCAGCCTCGTCACCGCCTGAACCTCCACGGATCTCAAGAATCGCATTCTTGCTGTCCTGAGGGTCAGCAGGAATAAGCAGGATCTTGATCTTCTCTTCCCATTCAGGAAGGGTCGGCTCGATCTCCGCGATCTCCTCCTTAGCCATTTCCCTGAGGTCCTCGTCCTTCTCAGTAGCAAGGATCTCCTTAGCCATCTCATAGTTCTCGAGAATCTTCTTGAACTCCATTCCGGCCTCGATGATAGGGGTAAGTTCCTTATACTCCTTGTTGAGTTGAACAAACTTCTTCATATCTGAAATCACCTCAGGATCAGCGAGTTGATTCTGAAGAGCCTCATATTTCTCCTGAAGGCCCAAGACCTTCTCCAACAATGTATTGTCTGCCATATATCTATAATTTTATTTTTCTAATCCAGCAACGGCGGCGAAGCCAAAGTTCATGCTCGTATCTCGACCAGACATTCACAGCTGTATTGGTCTCGATCTGAGGATTGGCCAAGGCCCATTTGGCCCCGCACTCCTTATACTGCTGAGCCATCATCCCGTGGAAGACCGCCGATATTCCGGTGTTCTGCCATTTCGGTGCCGCTCCTTCAAGCATAAGGTCAAGCAGGGTAAAGTCCTTCATCGCCCTCAGCACATGAAACCATCCGAACGGAAAAAGCCGTCCCCTGACCTTCTGCATTGCCCTCGACAAAGACGGAATCGACACACCGAAAGCAGCCACCTCATTATCCTCATCCATAATCACGCAGCAGAGACGCTTGTCGAGCTGGCCCATGATCTGGTCTATTTCCTCCTCGATCTCCGCCTCAGTGAACGGTATGAAATTATACACCGTCCCGTCGTAGCACTCATTGTATGTCTTGAAGAACTTCCTTACCATATCGCGGTCCTTCTTCAAGGCATCGAAATCCGCGACATGAAGTTTATACCTCTCCATCAGCCTTGCTGCAATAGCCTTCATCTTATCGTCCACACCCTGATCTGCAGGCATCATGTACTGAATCCAGTCACATTCCTTCTCGAAGCCCAGTTCCTGCATCAGATCCACATAATACGGGTGGTTGTACAGGCAGGAGAACGGAGCCAACTTGTCAAAGCCTTCAACAAGCATACCCTGACGTCCCAAGGTGTTGTAGTACAGAGGCCCATGTATCTCATCCATCCCTTCCGCCTTGGCCCAGGACTCGGCGGCATCGAAAAGCAGACGGGCCACCTCAATATCATTTATCAGATCGAACCAGCCGAACCTGACTCTGCGTTTGCCGTACTTTTCGTTATACCGCGGATTGATTATCGCACATATCCTTCCCACGACCGTCCCCTTCTCATCCTCGGCAAGCCACATCTTCCTGCGGCAATATTGCAGAGAAGCCGCATGCATCAGTTCGTGCTCCTGCCCCTTATGCAGAGGAGGAACATACCGGTCACATCCTTTGTAAAGGCTTTCAGGAAATCTGATGAACTTCTTGAGGTCCTTTCCTGTGACAACCTCTCTTACACAATATAACATCCTGCAAAGATAGTAATAATAATGTCATGTTGAGCGGAGTGAAACATCTTTATTTTCAATCCTTCAAGGTCTGCGAGGTCATCAGATGCTGCACAGCAGCCTGCGCGCACACGCAACCGAAGACTGCCGGGATATATGAAATCGTCCCCACCTGTGACTTCTTGTTACGGTCCTCGCATGGCACGATTGAATCCTTGTCAGGCAGTTCCTCAGAGAAAACAACCTGAAATCCGTTCTTTATCCCCATATGTCTCAGACGTTTGCGGACAATATATGCCAACGGACAGTTGAATGACTTGGAAACATCGGTCAGACGCACCTTCGTGGTATCGAACTTCGCTCCCGCCCCCATGGAAGACACAAGCGGAATACCATTGTCCACGCAGTACTTTATCAGATGAAGTTTCGGAGACAGGGTATCGATCGCATCTACCAGGAAATCAATCTTGTAGCCTCCCAGAAGTTCACCGGCCTTATCAGCCTCCAGATACTGAGGAATGATGACAATGTCAAGTTCGGGATTTATATCCTTCAGGCGTGCTGCCAGGATCTCGCATTTGGGCTTGCCAAGGGTCGAATCAAGGGCAAGCAACTGGCGGTTCTTGTTTGTGACCGACACATCGTCACTGTCCAGAATGATAAGATGGCCTATACCAGCACGTACAATCATCTCCGCTGCGTAACCTCCGACACCGCCCACACCGATCACCGCCACTGTCGAACTACGGAAATGCTCCAGCATCTCCTCCCCTACCAGCATCGCAGTCCTTTCCTGCCAATCGTATATCATAGTCCCCTCGCTTTACCTTCGTCCCAGATAGCATCCATCTCGGCAAGAGTCATCTCGGTGAGATTGCGTCCCTGACGTATGGTATGCTCTTCCAGGTACGTGAAACGGCGACGGAACTTAGCGCAGGTACGCTCCAGAGCAGTATCCGGATTGAGACCGTAAAGTCTTGCAGCATTGACTGTCGCAAAGAGAAAATCTCCAAGTTCATCTTCCGCCCTGTCGTAAGCGGCAGCCTTATCCTCAGCAGTCTGCGCAGCAGCCATCGCATCCAGTTCAGCCTGATATTCCCCCATCTCTTCCTTCACTTTCTCCCACACATCCTCCTTCTTCTCCCAGTCAAAGCCTACTCCACGAGCCTTATCCTGCATCCTATATGCCTTCAGAAGAGGCGGAAGGCCATCTGGGACTCCCGAGAGAACCCTCTTGTTGCCATCTTTCTCCTTTGTCTTGAGCATCTCCCACTGCTTGATCACATCCTCGGCATCGCCCACCTCAGCGCTTGAGAACACATGAGGATGGCGGTATATAAGTTTGTCGCAAAGGAAGTTGATGACATCCACGATGTCATAATGCTGCTTTTCCTCCCCGATCTTCGCATAGAACAGGACATGAAGGAGAACATCTCCCAACTCCTTCGAAAGTTCGCGTTCCTCTCCCTTAAGGATGGCGTCGCTGAGTTCATAGACCTCCTCTATCGTCTGGGGACGCAACGACTCATTGGTCTGTTTCCTGTCCCATGGGCATTTCTCCCTCAATTCATCCAGAACATCCAGAATCCTCCCGAATGACTGAAGTTTGTCTTCGCGTGTATGCATCATATGTTTATTTTATGAAACCAGATGTTTATACCTGATCAGCAATCAATCCGCAAAGTTAACAATTCCTCCTGTATTATGTCACACGTATGGAAACATATTCTATGGGCAGAAAGATTCGTTCCGGTTTCCTGACTTTGAAAGTACGGTCTGAGGACCGTAAAATTCTGTGACGTCCTACATTGCGAAGGCGTTGAAGCCGCCGTCTACTACCGCAACGGTACCTGTGACGAACTTAGAGGCATCCGACATCAGGTAGTGAATGGTGCCGCAGAGTTCCTCCGGGTCACCCATACGGCCGAACGGTGTCTGACGGATCACGTCCTGTCCGCGTTGGGTGTATGTGCCGTCAGGATTTGTAAGAAGGCTTCGGTTCTGCTCTGTGATGAAGAATCCCGGAGCAATGGCATTGACTCTGATACCCTCTCCGAACTTCTTCGCACACTCAGTGGCCATGAAGGCTGTGAAATTCGAGATGCCGGCCTTTGCTGCAGCATAGCCTGCGACTCTTGTCATAGGACGGAAAGCGGCCATTGATGAGAAATTGATGATAGAGCCCTTTCCCTGCTTTACCATCGGTTCAAGAAAGACCTGTGTCGGTATCACCGTGCCGGTCAGATTGAGGTTCAGGACAGTCTGAAACTGATCCACCTGGAGATCGAAGAAGGTCTTGTCAGGCGGGATTGTAGCGCCAGGCATATTGCCTCCGGCCGCATTCAGGAGGGTGTCGATGCGTCCGTATCTGGCGAGGATGTCCTCGCAGTTCTTCTTTACGACCTCTGTATCCATTACATCGGTCTTCATGAATTCGCAGCATCCTCCTGCCTTCACGATATCGCCGGCAATGGCATTGCCGACATCCTCCTTGCGGCCGAGAATGATGACCTTTGCACCCTGAAGGGCGAGATACTTCGCGATTGTGCGTCCGAGCACTCCTGTGCCACCGGTGACGACGGTCACATTGTCCTTGATGTCAAATAAACTATTCATAAAATCCTGTCTGTTTGTATTCGATTCCCAATTCTCTGTCCACCGTGGCGAGTATACCCTGGACCTGTCCCATGGCGAACATCCTTCCGAGGAAGGAATATCCTGCGTTGTAGCCTTTTGAAGCATCATCCAGCATCGTCATGCCATGATCCACACGCATCGGAAGTCCCGGATTCTCCTTTTCGAAGATGCGGACAAGTTCGATGATGTCTGCACGTCCGCCGAGGTGGCTCGCTTCCGTGAAGTCACCGTTATCAAATATATGGCATGAACGGAGATGCACGAAATGAGTCCTTGATGCATATCTGCGTGCCATTGCGACGACGTCATTCTGAGCACCGGCAGAGAGGGATCCTGCACAGAAGGTCAGACCGTTATGCGGATTGTCGACGGCGCCGAGGAACCAGTCGATGTCGTCAGCCGACGTCACGATACGTGGAAGTCCAAGCACAGGGAACGGCGGATCGTCAGGATGGACGCACATGTTCATCCCGCATTCCTCGCATACAGGCATGATGGCGGACAGGAAGTAACGCATATTCTCACGCAACTGTTCCTTCGTGATACCGTCATAGAGTGAGAGAAGCTGACGGAAGCGTTCCACAGGCTTCTCGTCGTCTTCACGGATGTTGCCGCTGACGAAGCCCTGAGTCTTGACGATGATGTTCTCCACCAGTTTATGTTCCGCCTCAGGAGTCATCCTGCTGCGAAGTTCATCGACCTCGGCAAGAATGTCTCGTCCGACATCCATGCCTGGTACCTTGAAACCGGCCCATTCCTCACGGGCACCTTCGCGGCCTACGATATATATGTCGAAATATGCGAACCCGCTGTATGAGAAGTACAGATTGGTCGTGCCGTTAGGGTTCGGATGATCCAGATCGGTACGCGCCCAGTCAAGCACCGGCATGAAGTTGTAGCATATCGTATGTATGCCTTCGGCAGAGAGGTTGCGGAGGCTCTGCTTGTAGTTCCCGATCAGAAGGTCGCGGTCCGGGCCTCCGTATTTTATGCTTTCGCATACGGGAAGACTTTCTACCACCGACCAACGCATACCGTGACTCTCGATATATTCACGAAGATCGCGGATCTTCTCACGAGTCCACACCTCTCCGTTAGGCACATCGTGAAGGGCGGTCACGATCCCCTCGACTCCGATCTGCCTGAGCATGGCAAGAGTGATCTTATCCTTCCTGCCGAACCATCTCCATGTCTTTTCCATCAGATTCGTTTTTACATCTGTACAAAGATGCTGATATTTTTGTAAAGTTGCCAGCCGTAATGTTTCAATAATATGTCAATTTCTTTCAGAAGTCTTATTTTTCCATCAAAATACTCATAAAATCACGAGAGTTTCTTAAATTTTACTATATGAAAGTAGCAGTAGTAGGTACCAAAAGCATGTTGCGTATCACGGTAAGAATTCCGTGATACGCAAACGATTTACCTGTAGCGTTTTACAGTATATTACAGACCACAGATTATTCAGCTGGAGTAAGATCAGCATAAGGCTCTGTAAGCATGAGCTCACGGAATGTGTTGATGTCTTCCAAAGAAATGCCGATAGATACAAGGTAATCCTCTATACCCTTAGAGAAGCTCTCACCCTCATCTACGAAGTTATCCCAGATATACTCGGCAGCAGGCTTATAAGCCCATGTAGTACGCTTGTTCTGGAAGGTCTTGTAAGTCTCTGATTCTGCAATACTCCATCCTCTTGGTGAGAAGTAAGTAACCTCATACTCCTTGGAAATATCACCTTCAACAACGTCGAGGACGCCAAGGATAATCATGCCGAGAGTACCTGTGCGGTCACGTCCGAGCGAACAGTGGAAGATGACAGGCTTGTCAGCCTTGATACAGTCAATGATGAACTGCATGCACTGACGGGTCTTTTCTCCGCCCTCAGCCTTAAGCATGGAATCTCCACCTGTCTCGATGATAGGAGCGCAGAAATCCATTCCGTCGATGGCAGCCTTCTCGAGAACATCGCTTGTGTTGCGAAGGTCAAGCTGTGCCTTTACGCCCTCGGCGATGATGGCCTTCTTGCCACTGTTGCTCATTGTACCGGACTCCCATCTTCCTGTACGGTAGATCTTGTGGTACTTGACCATCTTGCCGTCATATGTCAACCAGCCACCGAGGTCACGTCCGTTACGGACGCGGGTCTTGAAGAATACCTGACGGATGCTTCCGTAAGTACTGAAGTTACCTTCTGTCATGACTGTACCTTTCTCGATCGAAGAAACCTTGTAGGTATAGTGGACATCAGGAGTAAGGTTGGTAATTGCCACATAGCTCTCACCGGCAGATATCTCCTGCTCCATCTTCCATCCGGTTTCAGCCTCGGCAAGTTCAAGCTTGAGTTTGCCGGCAGCCTCATCGGCAGTCCATCTCAGGGTATATTCGCTCGGTTTGTCTGATTTTACAGACTCGCCTTCAGCGAGATTGCCGTTGTAACCGCCATAATAATCCATGACAACGGAATAAGAGTAGTCATGATCCGGATATGTAACCTCCGAAACGAACTTCTCTGCATTTGCATTAGGAGCAAGCACACAGTCACCGCTCTTGATTTCAGTCGGAAGTTCCGGATCCGGTGTCGGAGTCGGGGTCGGAGTCGGAGTCTGTGTAGTATCCACCACCTCATTGCCCGGCCCCTCCGTTTCCGTATCATGATTTACAGGGTTACAGCCAAGCAGTATCGGAAAAATAAGCGTAAATATTAAATAATGAACTTTCATGATGTTTGATTTTAATGTTATTCAAAGACAACCCCTTGCACTACCATGACTTCATGGCAACCAACAACTGTTACGGTTTTCCCAAAGGACTGCCGGTCTATTCTATTCAGCAAGATGTTTCTCCCAGGCCCAAGCGGAAGCAAGTGTATCCTCCACACTGCGCTCAGCCTTCCAGCCAAGTTCTTCGTTTGCAAATGTCGGATCAGCCCAAAGTGCCATGACATCACCCTCGCGTCTCGCAACAAACTTATAGTTCAGTCTGACACCACTGACGGTCTCAAACTTCGTTACAAGTTCATAAACTGAAACCGGGCGGCCTGTTCCCACATTGAACACCTCATATCCCTTCTTCATCTTGCCGTCGAACATCCTTGAAACTGCTGCAACGTGAGCCTTTGCAAGGTCAACCACATCGATGAAGTCACGAAGGCAGGTACCGTCTTCCGTCGGATAGTCGTTTCCGAATATGCTCAGACACTCACGCTTTCCGATTGCAGTCTGAGTGATGAACGGAACAAGATTATTGGGAACACCACGTGGGAGTTCACCTATAAGCGCTGAAGGATGTGCGCCTATCGGATTGAAATAGCGAAGGGCTATTCCCTTGATGACAGCGTCTTGAGCAGATGTGGCATATACCACGTCGCGAAGGATGTCCTCACACATGGTCTTGGTGTTTCCATAAGGAGACATCGCCGGCATACGCGGAGTCTGCTCTGTCACAGGAAGCACTTCCGCCTCACCATAGACTGTTGCCGATGATGAAAAGAGGACGTTGCATCCGCCGTGACTCTTCGCCACCTCAAGGATATTGATGAACGACACGAGGTTGTTGCGATAATACTTCAGCGGCTCTGAAACCGACTCGCCTACAGCCTTGAATGCAGCGAAATGAATCACAGCATCGATTTTATGCTCTGTGAACACTTTGTCAACAGAAGCATAGTCACAGCAGTCGATCTCATAGAACGGGATATCATCCCTGCCTGTGATCTTCTTCACTCCCTCGAAGCAGGTCATGTCGCAGTTGGACATGTTGTCCGCAACCACCACTTCATAACCCGCCGAAATCAGTTCAACAGTCACATGACTGCCTATATAACCGGCGCCTCCGGAAACCAATACAGTCTTTGCCATATCCATATGATTATGACTTCTTTACCTTTGATCCGACAAGTGCATACCAGAGAGTGTATGCAAATGCTGCAACAAGCACCCAGTAACTCTGTACATATCCTGCAAAGTCAGAGACCGCACCCTGAAGGAGCGGAAGGATACCGCCACCGCATACCATCACCATGAAGAGGCCGGATGCAATTGAAGTATATTTTCCAAGTCCCTCTACCGCAAGGTTGAAGATAGCACCCCACATTACTGAAGTACAGAGTCCGCAGGCAACAAAGAGGAGGGCGTTTACAGGAATCCGTGAACCGAGAAGAGCAACGGTAACAGTCTCAGGAAGGAACATTCCCACAACAAGGAGAAGGATACCGGCTGAACTGACTGCAATCATCATGGTGCGGCTTGAGACCTTGCCTCCGACCACACTTGCCACAAGACGTCCGCAAAGCATGAGGAACCAGTATGCTCCGACAAGAGTACCGGCAACTCCTGTTGCGATATTGAGACCATTCACATCAGTAAGATAAAGGTTCACGATATTAGGAATACCGACCTCGATACCCACATAGAGGAAGATTGCGATTGCTCCCCAGACGAAGTGCCTGTATGAAAGCGCTCCCTTGATGCTGTCGAGAGTTCCTTCCTTCTTCTCATCCTTTGCTGCTGCAGCCTCAAGTTCAGGCTCAGGAATCTCCGAAAGGAGAATTATTACAAATGCGAGAGCGAAGATACCCATAGCTATGAAGAGCGCGAGGTTCACGTCAGCGACCTGAGTCTTCTCTGTGACCTCACCGATGAGCATACCTGCCAATACAGGGACTATTGTAGCCGAGAGAGAGTTGCATGAACCTGCAATCTGGATGAGTTGGTTACCTCTGTTTCCACCACCGCCGAGAGTGTTGAGAAGCGGATTGACAACGGTATTGAGCATACACATCGAGAAACCAGACACGAATGCTCCGAGAAGATATACGGTAAAACTTCCGAAAACACCTGAGAGATAAGAAATGCCTACGCCGATGAAACCGACGGTCACGGCTGCGAGAGCGGTGAACTTGTAGCCCTTACCTTTGAGAAGGAAACCTGCCGGAAGACCAAGGAAAGCATAAGCGATGAAGTTCGCAGCATTTCCGAGTTGCGACATCAGATTAGTGGCTCCGAACTGGGCTTTCGCGATGATACCCATAGGGTTCTGGAGACCTGTGACGAATGAAATCATTGCAAAGAGGAAAAAGCAGATTCCGATTGCAAACACATTACCTTTTTTAGCGTTCTTTTCCATTTTTATCAGTTCTAAAATTAATATATCGGTCAGTGATTATCTGTTTCAGTAAAGCGGAGAAGGATAGATTCCCGCATCTGCGAATTCCTGAAGTTTTGCGACTACACCAGGACGATCTTCCTTAAATGTAACTCCGAACCATTTCGATGATGTCTTAAGGAGTTCACATCTGCCGGTACCTTTCCTGATAAGGCTGTCGATTACATATGGGATATAGAATTCAGACTTGAGTTCTCCTGCATTCTCAGCGAGGAATTCCTTGAACACGCTCTCGCTCTTCTCAAAGTAATCAGGAGTGAAGCCCCACATGTTCATCGAGCAGAGGGATTTTGAAGCAAGATGTACCACCGAGCCGGTGACACTGTTGCGACCATATATGCATCCGTCCTCCTCGCGCGCAATCTCGTGATGCTCCACGACGCTGCTCAGACAACCGCTGTAGTCTGCCGTACCTATGCCTCGTGACACCTTGCCTGATTCTGACAATGTATTTTCGAGTTCGAAGCCAACGAGTGCATATTGCCCCTCTGTGTTTTCGTGCGCACGAAGCCAGTCGGCAAGGACGTCGAAAGATTCACGGCCATAGAAATCATCCCCGTTGATCACAGCGAACGGCTCGTTGATGACGTCCTTTCCCATAAGCACGGCATGAGCGGTTCCCCAAGGCTTCTGTCTTTCCGGATTCATGATGAATCCTGCAGGAATCCTGTCAAGTTCCTGAGAAACGAACTGAAGTTGAAGCGGCTCTCCGTCAACACATTTCATATGTCCATATTTCTCTCTCACAACCTTCTCCATATCCTCTCTGAAATAGTCTCGCACGATATACACTATCTTGCCGAAACCAGCGTTGACCGCATCGTAAATAGAATAATCTATAATAGTCTCTCCGTCAGGACCGAGAGTATCCAGCTGCTTCAGGCCACCATAACGGCTACCCATCCCGGCAGCAAGTACCAAAAGTGTAGGTTTCATTATATAGTTGTTAAAAAAGTCTCACAAATACTTCAATCGCCTGATACTCGGCCATTCCAAGTTCATTATACAGGCGTGCGGTGTTCTGGGTACGCTCCTCTGCCCTCTGCCAGAATTCACGTGGGTCCTCGCCAGGGAACGGCACAATATCCTTCTGAGACAAGTGGCGGTAGATCGCATGGCGCTTCTTTATGACCTCGCCCGGGCTGAGAGGAACCGCCATATCCACCTTGCCTAGTTCCCACTCCATCCACGCTCCCCTGTAGAGCCATACATGGCACTCTTTCAGCCACTCCTCGCCGGACATCTGATTCAGCGCCTCCAGAACGGCCTCCGTGCAGACACGGTGAGTGCCGTGAGGGTCTGCAAGATCGCCTGCAAGATAAATCTGGTGAGGCTTCACCTCCTGAAGAAGCGCTATGATGATGTCGATATCAGCCTGAGTACGTTCTCCCTTCTTGATGCCTCCGGTCTCATAGAACGGAAGATTGAGGAAGTGGCAGTTCGTTTCGTCGTTGAGTCCGAAAGAGCGCACCGCACTCTTGGCCTCGCTGCGACGGATGGCACCCTTGAGTTCGAGAAGAGCCCTTGGCTCAGGTTCACCAGGCTTCTTCGAAGCAATGATCTCCTTCACCTCCTCGAAACGGTCTCCGAAACCGAGTTCGCGTGCAGCATCCATCTGCTGAAGAACCACATCATCATGGACTGCGACATTGCCGGAGGTCTCATAAGCCACATGGACATCATGTCCCTGCTCCACCAGTCGGATGAAGGTACCTCCCATGGAGATGACATCATCGTCCGGATGAGGTGAGAATATCACGACACGCTTAGGGAAAGGGGAAGACGGCACCGGACGGGTGCTGTCGTCCGCATCCGGCTTTCCGCCCGGCCAGCCTGAAATGGTATGCTGGAAATCATTGAACACATTGATGTTTATCTTGTCAAAAGGACCATATTGTTCGAGGAGTTCACCGAGACCGTTTGCAAGATAATCACCCTGAGTGAGTTTGAGGATGGGCTTGTGAACCTGCTCGCAGAGCCATACCACAGCCTTCCTGATGAACTTCGGTGTCCACTCGCAAGGGCCTACAAGCCAAGGAGCCACGCGGCGGGTAAGCTGAGTGGCAGCGTTCTCATCCGCATAGAACGAGATATTGGCATGAGCCTGAAGATATGATGCAGGGCATACAGGACTTACAGGATCCTCCACGACCTTCTTTACCACATCGGCCTTGTCCTCACCCCAGGCCATGAGATGTATCTTCTTCGCGCTCAGCATTGTAGAGATCCCCATGGCGATAGCCTTGTCAGGGGTTTCATGCAGATTGCCCGCAAATGTCTTGATCTGACGTTTCCTGGAAGCATATGGAAGAGGAACCGTCCTCGTATGACTGTTCTCCGATGCTCCCGCCTCATTGAATCCGACCTGACCCTTCTCTCCTATACCCATCACAAGAAGGTCGAGATTGCTGGCCATCCTGTCATATTCTGCGCAGAATGCAGTCACGAATGCGCTGTCATGCGTCTCAGTCAGCTTAGGCACATGCACATTCTCAGGCTTCACATCGACCTTGGCAATCAAATCCTCATAAAGCCTGCGGTTGCGGCTGAAATGATCTGCCGGAGCCGGATAATACTCATCTATGCTGACGATTTCAACATTCCGGAAAGATACATCGCCGGCAGTGTAGCGTCTCACCAATTCCTTGTACAATTCGACAGGAGACGAACCGGTCGAAAGACCGAGACGGAACACTCCCTTATTCTCATTGATGGAATCGATTATCTTTTCCGCGATACGCGCACTGGCCGCTACCTCATCTTCATAGATATGAACCGGAATCCTTTCGTAAGTGTGCTTGATTCCGTTTGGAAGATCACTTTCCAACAGACCTCCATCTTTTGGTAATGTAAATTTGCCCATCTTATTTTATGATTGAATTTGCGATATCGATTATCTGCTGTGCAAGTGCATCTGCGGCCTCTTTTGTCGCTGCCTCAGCATATATGCGGATGATAGGTTCGGTGTTCGAACGACGCAGGTGAACCCACTCCTTGCGGCTCTCGAAGGATATCTTCACGCCGTCGATGGTGTTGATGTCCTCGGAAGCATATACTTCCTTTATCTCATCTAGTATCCTGTCTATCAGCGCCTTGTCAGAAAGTTCGATCTTGTTCTTGGCTATCACGTACTGCGGATAGGTTCTGAGAAGTTCAGACACCTTCATCTTCTTGTATGCAAGGTTGGTCAGGAACAGAGCCACACCCACCATCGCATCACGACCATAGTGAAGGGCAGGATAAATCACGCCGCCGTTGCCCTCGCCGCCTATCAGGGCACCGCACTCCTTCATCTTCGTCGTCACGTTCACCTCGCCGACCGCTGCCGCAAAGTACTCTCCGCCATACTGTTCCGTCACATCACGTAAAGCCCTGGATGAGGAAAGGTTGGAGGAGGTCGTCATCATATATGGCGCCGTAGCTTCCTCCATCGGCTTTCCTGTCTCAAGCGCCTCGTTGCATGCCCGTGAAAGGAGATAGTCCGCCACGCTCACAAGAGTATATTCCTCGCCGAACGGCCTGCCGTCCTCGCAGATCAGAGCAAGACGATCGACATCAGGGTCAACGGAAATACCGAAATCTGCCTTGCTCGACACTACGGCGTCGCTGAGTTCCACAAGATGCGACGGAAGCGGTTCCGGATTGTGGGCGAACTGCCCGGTCGGCTCGCAGTTGACGCACACGCACTCAACACCCATCCTCTCCAGCAGCCTCGGCATGATGATACCGCCCACCGAATTCACAGCATCCAGAGCAACCTTGAAATGAGCATTGCGCACCGCCTCCACATCAACAGCTGGAAGAGCAAGGACTGCATCGAGATGAGCATCAGTGAATTCCTTCTCCACGATGACTCCCAGGCTGTCAACATCCGCAAAATCAAAATCCTCCTGCTCCGCACAATCCAGGATGGCCGCTCCTTCCTCGGCATTCAGGAACTCTCCCCTCTCGTTGAGAAGTTTCAGAGCGTTCCACTGCTTGGGGTTATGCGAGGCAGTAAGGATGATTCCTCCGTCTGCCTCTTCGAACACTACAGCCATCTCGGTGGTCGGAGTGGAAGCGAAACCCGCCTTCACCACATCAACACCGCAAGCCACGAGCGTGCCGCACACCAGTTGCTCGACCATGTCACCGGACAGACGAGCATCCTTGCCGACAACCACCTTGTAGCGCTCGTCTGCCGGCTTCGGACAGCGTTCCTTCATCTTCTCGCAGTATGCGTATGTGAATTTTACAATGTCTATCGGGGAAAGACCCTCACCCGGTGCACCGCCTATCGTTCCGCGGATGCCTGAAATGGATTTGATAAGTGTCATATCAGATGTGATTTAATATTTCATTCTTTCCTTAAAGAATTTCTCATATTTTCCGGACCATCCGGAAGGATAACTGTGTCCCATCTCCGGAGCAATCACAATCTCCTTATCCTCAGTCACGAGATTATTGAAGGGCGCGAAGTTGGTATGCGGTGGACAGGTGCCGTCCTGAAGACCGCTGCTCGCAAGCACCGCGCATGAGCCTGGAATGCGGGTCGCAAGGTTCTTTGTGTCAAAGTATGAAAGGAAGGCATACATTTCTTCGTCGGTCATTGTTCCCTGGTTTGCCTTTGCGACATTTCCTGGCCATGAAACTATACTGAAATAATCAGGATAATCACCGAGGAATGCGACATTACATGCGATGGCATTGAGAGGATAGTCACTCAGGGCAGCACAAGCGTATGAAAGCGCACCTCCCTGACTTGAACCCTCTGCAAAGATATTTGTCATATCGCTTGTCTGGCGAGTAGCCATGAAACGGACAGCCTGGACACAATCCAAAAAGGCTCCCCTGTAATAGAAACCGTCCTTGTCTCCGAAATTGAAGCCGAACCAGTTGTATTTGTCTGTAGGCTTCAGAATGGATGCATACTCGCATGGATCGGCAGCCGTCCACTCGCCATGTTCAGCAATCCACTCTTCAGTCTTTTCATACGCGGCTGCGCGGTTGTTATGATACTGACCGCGTGTAGAAAGGTAGAACTCCGCATATTCGTCACCGGAGCCGCCAGAAGGAACCGATACAGATCCTCCACGGTCGTCCCATCCGTAGAAATGCATGATGACAGGGTGTTTCTTGCCGTCCTGAGGCTCGACATAGAAGCCACGCACAATCACCGGCTCATCGTCAAGGCTGTTCGGAGCAGACTGCATCTCGACAAGATATACCTTGCGGGTGGCGCTGCTCTTGGATGTCACCTCGATCAGATTCACGGTCTCGCCCTCTACCAGCACCGGAAGATGAGTCTTTGCTTCCTCCCAATATTCGTTGAAATCCGGCTGCATGTCAGGAGCGGAAACCACTTCATAAGGCGATATCCCGAAAAAGAATGAACGTGCGGTCTTTTTGCCGACCACACAGTTGGCCTTATAGAATCCTGGAGCAAGGTCCTCCTCCGTGGTCAGTGTCACTTTCGTGCCACCTGCCGGCACCTCGATGCTCTTTTCCACGGTAGTGACGGACTTCTTGAGATCGGTCGTAATCTGCATCTTGATTGTCTCAGTCACGGCCACATCATTAGGATTTTCAATTTCGATGACGACAGCCGGTCTGGCATCCCATATCCAGTTATCGGTCACAGGCACCGTTCCTTTGAGAGGCTGCAGTTCCGTCACACCTTGATCCTGCTGTTCATCTCCTGCCGGTTCAGATGGTTCGGAAACAGGTTCAGTACAACTGATGAAAACTGCCGTAAAAACAAGAATAAAAAAGGATAAATATTTCTTCATGATTGTATCTATTTGATAAGGTTCCTTATCTTCTGCGAAAGTTCGGCGTTCTCATAGACTCCGACAAAATCCTCTGCATGAGGCCCCCAGGCAAAGACAGGGACGGCCACACCGTTATGTCCTGTATTTGAGAAATTCACGCCTACCCGCTGCTCGGCAATGCTGCCATCCAGCAGGGTCATTCCGCCGGTGGCATGATCGGCAGTCACGATGACAAGTGTCCGACCGTCCTTCGCAGCCCACTCCAGCACAGTGCCCACAGTGCGGTCGAAGTCGAAAATCTCCTCCATCACATAGCCGACCTTGTTGGCGTGGCCATAATCATCGATGCAGGAACCCTCGACCATAAGGAAGAAACCCTTCTTATTGTCTAGCAGTTCGAGCGCCTTCTTCACTGACGCCTGATGTGCATCAGCTCTGTCCAGTGCCGGAGGAAGCTCCATGTAGGCAGTAAGTGCCACCACAGGACCTTCGTTCACGGCCTCCAAAGCCTCCATATCTTTTACGAATGTATAGCCTTTCGCCTCGACCTCGGCCGTGAGGTCACGTCCGTCAGGTCTGTTCTCCCACCACCTCAGGCCTCCTCCGAAGAGGAAATCAAGATTGCTGTCCACGAACTGTGCGGTGATGTCATAGAGACTGTCGCGGTGAGCTGCATGAGTCGAGAACACGGCAGGAGTTGCATCACAGATGCGGCAGACAACGGATGTTCCGGTCTTCTTGCCTTTGGACTGAGCATATTCCGCAAGAGTCTGCATACGCTCGTCATCCTCAGACATGGCAATCTTTCCATTTCCGGTCTTGTTGCCGGTGGCAAGAGCAGAGCCTGCCGCAGCCGAATCGGTGACTAAACGATTTGCAGAGTAGGTCCACTGGAAACCTGTATATGGGAAATTGTCAGTGATATTGAGGTGTCGTCCATTCACGACCCAGGCAGCGCTGAGCTGCTCAAGTCCCATTCCGTCACCGATCATGAAGATGACATTCTTCACCTTCCTTCCCTTAGGCTGTGTCACGGATACAGGTTCATAAGTCTGAACTGCCGTATAAAGGTCGTCATTCTCGAAATTATTGACGGTATAGCGGGACTTGTCCCTCGAATCGGGATCAGGATTCTGCGCAGGAGCCAAGACCGAACTGCAGACAGCAAGTAAAACAATAAAGAAAACTCTTTTCATACCAAAATAAAGGACTCCTGCCTTGCCCTTTGGCAAGGCGGGAGACTGTTTCAACAAATTGCTACCGGATTACGGAAGAGTGATTGTGAGCATAGGCTCAGTCTCGCCGTTGTCAAGCTTGTCCATAGACTTGCAAGGAAGCTGACCGATGCAAGACCAGCTAAGGTCATACTGATACATACCGAAAGTGAATGAATCTGTACGTGTACCTGCAAATACGCTAGCATAAGAATCAAGAATGACCTCGCGAAGGATAGCTGTCTCAAATGCCCAGTTGCCGTTCTTATACGATGCCGGAACACTCGAGGTTACAGCCATACCATATGCGAGAACCTCTGTGGTAGAATCACCATAATAGTAGAATGAAGGATCCCAAGCATGAGCTTCGCCTTGAGCCGGACCATCAAGTTCGGCAAATACTGAGCCTTCAGCCTTAGCCTCATAACCGGCACCGCTCCATTTTGAAGAATTTCCGGTTGCAGGGTCACCGTCAAGGTCGAAATAAGGGACAAATACGAGTGTATTCTCCGGGTCGAACTCACAGAAGATATAGATGAATTCCTCATCAGCATAAGCTTTCAAAGTCTTGAGCTGCTCATACTTGACATCACCTGAAGGAAGAGTGGCGACCTGAACACCTTCGAGTTTATCCCAGTCGTCATAGTTACCATCGATAGTGATTGCAGCAGTAGTTTCAGTCGTTCCTCCCTCAGTTCCGTCTTGAGTTCCGTCCTGTTCTGTACCATCCCCATTGTTAGTAGTCTTCTGATCATCTGGCTTTGTACAAGCTGAGAAAGACATCATCAATGCAGCAAAGATAGCTGCGAAAGTCATCAACTTTTTCATAATAGCGTAATAATTAAGTGATTAATATTTAATAGCAATTATTCTAAAAATATGATTTTTCTATCACACCACCATCTGATACGAGCATCCGGAACGGCAGGAGTGTCGTATCATATATTCCTTCTGTTTCCATCCTGCTCTGAGAGCAGTAGAGGAAAGTCCATGGTGAAAGAACCTCCTCCGGAAGCTGGGCTCGGATATTCGACATATGGTAAGACGAGCCGTTCACCAGCACTGCAATATGCTTCATCCTTCTGTATTCCTTGACATTTTCTGAGAGGGACTCCAGACATGACGGACAGTCGGCATCCACAAACAGCAGAAGTGTGCGCTCCCCGAAGAAATCAGCCAGCCGGCATTCGTCCCCATCCTCTTTTCTGACGGCAAGATCCTGCGGAGTCATTCCGGCTCTGTTCACCGACATGCAATCCCTCATATTCTGGAGATGTTCCATCATATAGCCATCATCTATCACACTATCCCTCAGCGCTTTATCCAAGTACGCGACAAAAAGGGCGTCATTTCTGTATGGAGACTCCTTGGCATGGAGGAACGGCTCGAACCAGCCTGCCCAGACCATATAAGCCACAGTGTTCTGTGCTGCCGAATCGAGGAAGGACGTCATTTCGCAGACAGCATCCTCATAAGGAACCTTGGTGAGAAGGTCGATATAGCCGTCAAACTTGTCTTCGGCAGACCGTATGTCGTCAAAAGACTCCAGAGATGTGAAATCATGACCTTCCCAATAAGTGGAAAGTTCCTGTGCCTCACCGGCACAGGAACATCCGACGACGATTAACGCCGCCACCCATACTAACCAACTATCAAACCTTCCCATCAACACTTGCCTTATATTCTATTTTCTGTCCCGGAACGAGGTGGGCAGACTCGATTTCCGGTACAACTTCTGCCGAAACGCCCTCACCTTTAAAATGGATCCAAACCTCTTCGCCAGGCATCAGATTCCTGAGAGAATACTCTCCTCTCACACCTCCTACAGACACATATGCATCCCTGTAAATCGGAGCAACACCGATATTGGCTATAAGAACCGCCGCCTCATTCCCCTTCACACGATAATCCCTTATTTCAAATTTATATCCCATCGACATGGAGGCCTCCTTGATTCTGTCCATAGACTGATATCCAGGCTGGTCATTGCCGATAATATAGGTCATATTGTATTCTGCAGCCTGATCCTCGAATACTCTTCCGTACATACCTTCCTTGTCGAGGCAGTGACGCTGGTCATAGTCGCTATAATAGCTGAATTCTCCTCCGTGCGGTCCGGTCTTGTAACGCTCGCTCCCGAAGAACAGCCAGCAGTCGCGGTTATACTCATTGTGACTTTCATGCATAAACGAGTCATCAAAGTTGCCGAACGGGATTTCAAGCAGCTCCGGCTTCGCCATGAAAGGAGTATAGGTATCGTCGGCCGCATCTATGGAAATGCTCCACGTGGTTTCATTGAAATACTTGTCCATTTCCTTGAAGAATGTCTCTTGAAAATCCTTGGAAGGGAAAGTCTTACCCATTATCCTCGGACCGTCGTAGATATGGTACTCCGCCCAGAGGCCGAATCCTGTCTGCACGAATGCCAGACGAGGATCATTGTCATAGCGCTCGGCAAAACGGCGATGGAACTCAAGGTGAAACCTCTGAAGCTCCTCGCAGCGCCAGTCCGGAAAGTATGTATCCCTGCCCTCACTCTTGCCTACAGTCTCCTCATAACCAGGCCACGCCTTGATATAATCAGGAACAGCACACTGCTGACCCACATAGGTATAGCGGAAGCGCACCACCAGCTGATGACCCCTTGCCGCCACCTGCTCCAGAAGCTTGTCCATCGGACTCCAGTCAAAGACATCCTTCTCCTTGCAGACGTCGTTATAGAGCATATAGGCAAACTCCAGCTGAATCTTGTCCTTTGCCGTGGTGCATCTGCCGTTGGTCGTCCACAGCACTATGCCGGTCATCGGCTGAACGTTCTCAATTTCGCTTTGAAGCGGCACAGGATCAAAATCCTTGTACTCCTGCGATTTGTCGTCAGCAGGAACACAGGCCAATGCCACAAAAAGAGCCGATATGAAGAAAGTCCGTTTCATATGTCATCAGAATGTAAAATCAACTCGGAAAAGTGAAGACACATCGTCATCATCGGCCACCCATACGCAACTGCGCTCATAGTCCAGATATACGGATTCGCAGTTGCCTGCATAGTTCACCTTGTAAGTCGCAAGATGCTTGGTTGCATCGCCGTTGAACAGATAGATTGACTGGGACTCGGAGTCAATGATCCATATCTGATCCTTTACAGGGTCATAACAGATGTCCGCGATCTCCTGACATCCGATAGCCACAGTCTTGAGACTCTTCTTCCACACGACTGTTCCGTCAAGAGTATATGCCCAAAGATTCGCTCCAGTCTGTGCTCCTACCAGAATCATTCCATCCTTGTACCAGGAAATACCCTCGACTCCGCTGTTACCGTAATTTTCAGCATCAGCCACACGGAATATCTCAACAGCCTTCTCATAAGCAGGAGCCTTCACGACACCCACCCAGTTGCTCTCACATCCGAGATAAAGGTCACCGGTTGCCGGATCAATGGTCACGGACTCCATATCAAGCCCCTGTGTGAACACCTTTTCCACCTCTCCCTTGAAGCCGATCTTAGCAAGGACACCCTGATCACCGACTCCCCAGAGGAATGATCCGTCAGTGTGCAGGCACAATCCGGAAAGTTCCTGAAGATTAACTGTAAATTTTTCATATCCACCCTTGACCGGAGTACCGGGTTCATTCTCAAACGGGATTGATTCGTATGTCACACAACGGACAGCAAAACCATTGGAAGTCGGCTTGGTGCCATTCCCATAGGATGCTCCTCCATCTGTCTCATTCGGGAATATACGGAAATTATAGGCCTCATCAGCGGTCGTAGCCTGACGGGAACACCACACACGCGTTCCTTCACCATATTGATAGTATGCTCCATCAGTGGTGATATAACCGCCGAGAGGATATGTTGTCACTGGATTACCCACGGTAAAATAATATGCCGCATCATTGTACTCCCATCCAGGAACATCCCAAGGATAGTTTGAAAACAGGAGACTCTCCGAACGATACGGAATCCTGTAGCCAGGAGGACACGGATCATACATTGTCTTACTGCTTGACCACAAAGACCCGGTTCCTGAAGCGTTCCAGTTGCCGTCATAGTCGGCAAACGAAGTCGGCTGCTTGATGGACTTCGCCACACTCATCTGCCCACCGTAAAGCGTCATGGCTTCGCCGGAAACAGAAGCTGGAGTACCTGATGCAAAATCGCCGACTCCCGGGAACGGGTCCTTTCTACCCCACTGATAGAAGAGTCCTGCCGACTTTGGAGATGCGCCATCAGTCGAAGCTGCGACAAGAGCACCAAGATTCCGGTCCATGGACTGTTTTCTCGACAGACCGTAAAGATCTTCTCCAATGGCGGTTTCCGGCACCCATATATGCCAGCTCCACATTATGGATCCCTGGTCATCCCTCGCTGCAATTACCGCATTTCCAGAATGAAAATCCTCTGCAACACGGAAATAAACCATTTCCTTTTCATAATCCACCTGCGCCACCACACTGTTTGCCTGCACTTCTTCCACCGTACCCCATGTTTCCCACAGCACCTCAACGGAACCTATTGCAGAAAGCGGTTCCGTGCTATATCCCTTCAACGCCTTGAAGGAATATACACCCGGTTCAGTGACAACATAACAGTTTGCAGACTCGGCTGCACTCAGTTCCACAGCACCGGAAATAGGTATCGTTGATCTATGGGTGTCTGATGATGGAGACCTGTAATCATGAAGATCAGAAGTGATGTCTCCTATCGAAACGAATGTGCCTCGCACAAGGTCGTATGAATTCTCAGAGTTGAATGTCTTGACTGCCTCTGAACCCTTATAGAATATAATCCGGAACCCGTCAACCAATGATGTCTGATCCGGGAAACAGATAAGGTTAAGTGTCTTTCCGTCCGCTACGACGCTGCCGGTGATGGTGCTCAGAGCAGAACCCTTGGCATTGGCATACAACTTCACTCCCGAAGACACACGGCAGGTAAGAGTTGTGTATCCGACAGTCTCGACATTGTTTCCGACCAGTTCATATGAATCAAAGTCACCGCTCACTGTATAGGAAACACCACCGACAAGAGGTTCAAAGACGAACTCCCCTCCATTGTCAAACGAAGTCATCAGCAACGCGTTTGTGGTCTTGAAAGTATTCTGATCCTTGTATTGGGATGAATTGCTGACCTGGTCCCCCGGATATGCTGCATAATACTTAGACTTGACACCTGTCTGAATGTATGGCTCAATTCCATCCACACTGACATAGCAGGTCGAGCCGTCTGAAGAGATATCATTCTGTGTCAAAGTGACAAGAGCCTGATCAGCGCTGAACTCACCATGAACAAGCAGGACATCACCTGGAACCCATGACGCCTTTACATTCTGGATGGAAGACGGAAGGGTGCAAGCATACTTGCCTTCCCAATTCTGAGAATCCGGATTCAGATTATTTGTACATGAGCAGAGAACTGCCAGACAGATACCGAGGATAGACATATTCTTCATAGGTGCTAATTTAACGTAAATTCTGCAATTTGATTATATCCGGTCTTCGAATCCCAGATGCCGTCATTCGCCAGTCGGATCGAATAAAGAGGATTATCATGAAGGGTTGCGTAAGGATCCGGAAGATTGAGATAGAGGGCACATTTGCCGGAAGCCTCCTTCGGAAGGGTAAACGCCTTATCCACCGTCACAGTCTCACCGGCAAACCAATAGCGCGGATCCACATCCTTCAGTTCATACACTGTCTTGTTTCCGTTTCCGTCAATCAGAATCAGTTCCACTGCACGCGGATTGGCCGGAGCAGCAAATCCCGTATTCTTGATTTCGAACTTCACCCTGTAATGATCTCCTGCAACGGCATTCCCGGAAATGCTCACCTGAGCAAGTGAAAGCCTATATCCGAGACGACGCTTCACTTCATCCATACAGCCTTCCGACTCCCAACGGCTCAGGACATTGGCATTGTATCCCTGATTAAGGTACGTCCAATGATAGTCCTCAAGATCCTGCATGGACTGCTTGCACCTGCAGTATTCAGAAACATTGCAGGTCTCCCCACCCATGAGGGTATATCTCGTATCCCTCTTCCAGTACTCGCGGGTCTCCGAACCCATGAATGTGCCGTAGTCATCCGCTGCAGCACCGAAGCAGTCGTTGAAAGCACAGATACGAGCCTTTGCAGAGCCATCGTATGCAGTAGCCAAAGTCAATGTATCGGTGTAGCTTTCGGCATACATATTCCTCTTGAACATAGGGGTTCTCAGAGCCACCTGACGGTCGGCAGGGATAGCATCCAGCATGGCGTCTATCACAACCTTGCGCTTGGCATGATCAGCAGGAGTCTGCGGGTCAAAGACGAAGTTATCTGTATAATATCCCTCACCCCAGACCCCGATGAAACCGGACTGGAAGCAGAGGATGACGTCGCTATACTCCTGAATAATAGGCTTGAGCTGTTCGATATGGCGTGCCACCCACTCCGGAGTCGCATCCCAAGGCTTTTTCCCCTGGTCGTTTGTATAAGCAAATCTCAGAAGACACTTTGCACCTCCGTCCCTGAGAGCCTGCATATTGGTCCGGAACAGATTCAGATACTGCTCTGATATATCTGACTTCACGAACTCAGTCAGATAATGTCCGGTATAAAACAGTGTCACATTGTTTCCTGTTCTCTCTGCTTTTACAGTCGAAGCAGTGAGTGGAGAAGCAGACGACTTCAGACAATCATAATGCTTATAGAATCCACGCTCCGGGTTGGCGAAAACCTTATCGGATTCCGTGAAAACGCTGGTCACAAGTTCACTGTCCGGAACCAATTCGTCTGCCGGAGTCCGGACATCGTCCTTAGGGTCGGATGAATTGTTGCAGGCCACAAGAGCCATTGCGACACCAATCCATATCAAATTCCTGGAGATTTTCATATCTTATAAGTTAAATTCTGCAATTTTGTTATATCCGGTCGTTTCATTCCAGACTCCGTCGTTCGCAAGACGGATCGAGAAGCGCGGGCGATCGTGGAGTGTCGGCTCGGGGTCCGGGAGGTTCAGATACAACGTACAGGCACCTGAAACACCGTCAGGAACCGCGAGGGTCTTGTCAATCATCACAGTCTCTCCGGCAAACCAATAGCGTGGATCCACATCATCCAATCCGAAAACAGTCTTATTGCCATTGCTGTCAACCAGGACCAATTCGACAGCACGCGGATTCATTGGCGCCGCGAAACCGGTATTCTTCAGACTGATGACAACCCTAAAATCCCCACCCGGAACCATTTCAGGGCTATGGCGCACTTCAGCAAGGGAAAGCCTGTAGCCCAGACGACGCTCAACTTCCTCATAACAACCGTCGTCCTTCCACCTCGATAAGACATTCGTGTTGTACCCTCTGTTGAGATAGGTCCAGTGATAGTCCTCCATATCCTGCAGGGATCTTTTACACAAGCAAAAAGTTGATACCTGACAGGTCTCTCCTCCCATCAACACATATCTTGTCTCGTTTTTCCAGAATGTCCTGGTACTGTTACCTGAAAATGTTCCCATATCCGTCCCGTCAGCTCCAAAACAGTCATTATGCCCGCACAACCTCGAAAGGTCGGAACCAGTGTAGGCTGTTTCCAATGTCAGTGAATCCGCATAACTTTCAAGGAACATGTTTTTCTTGAACATCGGAGTTCGCAGGGCTATCTGACGAGTCTCAGGCAGGGCATCAAGAAGATCGAGCACTACCTCCTTGCGAAGTGCATGTTCCTCAGGAGTACTCGGCGACTGGACGAAATGATCGGTAAAGGCCCATTCTCCCCAGACCCCCACAAACCCCGCCTGAAGACAGAATATCACATCACTGTACTCCTGAAGCAAAGGTGCAACTTGTCCGATATGCCTATGCACCCAATCCGGAGCCGCATCCCACGGATGACCTGTCTCATACATATCTGTCTTGTAGGCAAACCGGAGCACGCACTTGGATCCACTCTCCCTCAAGACATTGAAATTGGTCCTCATCATATTGAGGTAGGCTTCGGAAATATCCGACTCCATGAAGTCTGTGAGATAGTATCCGGTGTATATCAGAGTACAATTGAGCTTCCTGTAAAGTTCGACGAACTTAGCAGTGAGAGGACTTGCAGAAGCAGAATTGAAATCTTTTCCCACATGAAATCCTCTTTCGGGATTAGGGAAGACATCTCCTGACTCAGTATATGCATTATGTATCAATCCATCATCGCCTACCTTAGGATCCATTTCAGAATTACATCCTATGAAAGCAGACAACAAGCATACGAAGGCAATATGACGGATTTTGAACATTACAAATCAAACTCGAGGACTTTATTGTAGCCGGTAGTCTCATCCCAGACACCGTCGTTTGCAAGACGGATTGAGAAGAGAGGGTTGTCGTGGAGAGTCTCCTTCGGGTCAGGAAGATTCAGATAAAGGGTACACTTGCCTGACGCATCAGCCGGGAGAGCCAACTTGACATCAACAGTTACCGTGTTCCCGGCAAACCAGAAACGCGGATCGATATTCTTCTGTTCATAGACAGTCTTATTTCCATTGCCATCTACAAGAACAAACTCCACAGCACGCGGGTTGATCGGAGCCGAAAAACCAGTATTCTTAAGCATCAGGATTACCCTATAGTCTTTTCCGGCAACAGCGGCAGCTTCTGGCTTATAAACATTCGAAAGTGAAAGTCTGTAGCCCAGACGACGGTCAATCTCGTCAATACATCCGTCTGTTCTCCAACGCGCGAGAACCTTGCCGTGATAGGCGCTGTTCAGATAAGTCCAATGATAATCCTCCATATCCTTGAGCGACCTTTCACAAGTGCAGTACGAAGACAATCCACAGGTTTCTCCACCCATAAACAGGTATCTTGATTCAGCCTTCCAGTACTCACGGCTTTCCGAACCGTCGAAAGTACCTGTGTCATTGGAGGATGCACCGAAACAGTCATTGAAACTTCCTATGCGTGCACGATCCGAACCATTATGTGCTGTCGCTTGAGTAAGGGTGTCCGTATAACTTTCCGCATACATCATCCTCTTGAACATAGGAGTACGGAGAGCCACCTGGCGGTCTGCCGGCAGAGCCTCAAGCATAGCATCCACCACCTCCTTGCGCAGAGCATGTTCCTCCGGAGTGTCCGGATTAGAAACGAAGTGATCGGTATAGTACCACTCGCCCCATACTCCCACGAAACCGGCCTGGAAACACATTATCACATCCGAGTACTCCTGAAGAATCGGTTTGATGTTCTGGATGTGCCTGTGAACATATTCAGGAGCAGCATCCCAAGGCTTTTTACTTTCATCATCCTGATATGCGAAACGAAGCACGCACTTCACACCACCTTCCCTCAGAATCTGCATATTGGTTCTTATCAGATTCAGGTATTCCTCAGCAATATCTGACTCCAGATAATCCATAAGATAATAGCCGGAATACAATATTGTTCTGTTGAGTGTCCTCTGAGTCTTCAACGAAGAAGCTGAAATCGGACTATCCGAAGCAGAATAATAATCCTTATAAAAATAGAAGCCCCTCTCAGGGTTTGCAATGATCTCCGATGACTCCTGATATGCCTGACGAAGCATACCTTCATAAACCGGCGCCGGAGTTTCAACTGCACCCTGTTCCACTCCCGAATCAGTTACACCATCTGGGTCTTCATCATCAATGACAGGCTTGTCATCAGGTGTGCAGGATACTACAAGCACAGAAAACATCAAAGCAAAAAACAAGAAAAGATTCTTCATGTCATCAGTATTAATCTGGGACATCCTGCCCGGGTCAGCGGGCAAGACATCAATAAGATGCAAATTATTTTGCAACTGTTACGCGAAGGAGATTTGCACTACCCTTAGTGTTCTCATCTGTAACAGCAGTATTTGGAAGAAGACCTACAGGCTCCCAGTTCTGTGATACTGTTACACCAATACCGAATGTGTCAGCAAGGTCAACGCCCAAAAGCATTTCTCTCATGATAGAGAACTCATACTCGCCAACTGTACCTGCACCTGTGCTGATACCACCTTCGAGAATAGATGTGAATGCCCAAGAGAACTCCTCAACAGTACCATCATATGAGAAGAGGCCAAGATCGCAAGAAACTGTAGCTCCCCCTTCATAGTAAGCACCCTCGAGCAGGTAGTCGATTGCAGACTCATTTGCGAAGTTGTTAGAAACGCCTGTTTCGCTTCCGTCAGCATCAAGGTAAACATCAACCGGACTGTCTTCTGTAACCTCGTCTGGATCAACTTTGAAGTAAACGTTGATATAGACATCATCAGCATAAACCTTAAGGGTCTTCATTGCTGTCCACTTTGCATCAGCGTTGCAAGTTGCAACCGCAACCTTAGTTGCATCGAGAGCAGCCCAGTCAGAGAAATCACCGTCGATGGTGATAGGGCTTACGTATTCATCTACGCACTCGCAAGGATCCTTGCCGCAGTCAGGGCAGAGGTTCTCATTTGATGTTTTACCGCCATCATCAGCAGCATTTGTCTTATCACATGCTGTGAAAGACATCATCGCTGCAGCGAAAATCGCTGCAAAAGTCATTAACTTTTTCATTTTGTTTCAATTTGTTAATTGGTTAATAATAAAAAGATTGGGTTAATTAATAGTTCTTTCCGTTTCCTTCAATTCCGCTGACAGAAGTCTCCTCGAAAGGAATGCAATACGGATATCTGAAATCCATACCATCCATATCTATGACTTCCCAGTCGTGAACACCTGCAAAGCGACGGTCCATATTCTTTCCATTCCTGTAAAGGTCGATTGCACGATGTCCTTCGAAGCAGAGTTCGAGACGACGCTCGTCGAGAACAACATCGAGGATGTCGGTATATCCTTCAGCCTCGTATGCAGCCTTATTTGTCCATGTAGGGATACCGGCTCTCGTACGGATTACATTGGTATATTTGAGAGCGTTTGTAACATCGCCCTTATGAGCGTAAGCCTCAGCAACATTGAGGACAACCTCAGCCCAACGGATCATTGCAGGAGAGCAGAGCATAGGGTCACCGTCCTGACCTGAGAACTTGGCCATTGTGTATGCAGGGAAAGTCTGACGGATACCGGCAGCAACTCCTACATTATCACGCACATAGACCTTAGTCTTCTTGCCATCGAGGAAACCGTCGTTATCGTCAGTATAGAAATTCTCGATATAATACTCAGGATAACCTGTTCTCTCGGTTGTTCTCTTCACAGTATAGTTCTTACCCTGATAAGTGATTGTATTCTCAGCTGCATCCATATCAAAGTCAACATTAGTGACATTGGCATTAAGACGGAACCTGTTAGCCTCATCGATGAGCGGCCAGTGAAGCATCTTCTTGCCGTCATTTGTAGCTCCGATAGTTCCCCACAATGCAAGACGTTTGTCCTCAGGGTGACGGAAAATCAGTTCCATGAGAGGGTCTGACCAATACATTTCACACCAACCCGTACCTCCTATGGCATCTGGTGAATAATACATCGATGCCACCTGGCTCTTTGGAGAATAGTCAGGGTCAGTTGCAAGCTTTGCTATACACCAAAGAGTCTCCTTCGAGGTTCTTGTATTCGGATAATAGTTAGTGATGTCATCAAGATTTGCAGACGGATTGCCACCGAGCATTTCTTCTGCAAGTTCTATGCAGTCGTCCCAGTTCTCCATATAAAGATAAACTCGTGTAAGAAGTCCACGTGCAGTTTCATAACTTGCAAAACCTGCATCTCCACGACGTTTACCTGCCTTCATGAGATTCATAGCCTCCTTAAGGTCAAGGACGATCTGATCATAGACCTCACCGACAGTTGCACGGGTTGTCACCGAGCAGTCTGTTGAGGTACGGAGTACAACGCCAAGATTGTCTCTTCCACGTGTGTAAGGAGTTGCATAAAGGTTCAGAAGCTGGAGGTGGCAGAACGCACGCATGAAATAGTTCTCACCGATGAGGTGGTCTGTGTCGATAGATTCACCTGCTACCATTGACTCGATATTAGAGTTGGCACCATAAATAATCTTGTACGAGTTGTACCAGAAGTATGAAAGGTCGGCAAGAGTAGGGTCATCTGTATAGGTACAGTTCTGATACAACGGGTCGGTCGTACGGCCTGAAAGCGCAACATTGTCACCACGGAGCTCAGACATCAGCAACAGAAGACGAGGATATTCATTACCTGATCTTGAATTGGAATAATCAATCCTGTCCTTGAACATGGAATAGTTTCCGTCAGTAGTATATACCGCAGCCCCCGGATTCTCCTTGAGCATCGCTGAGGTCATTGTGTCTGAACTATAGAAATCCATATTACATGACACAAGAGCCAAGGCTGCAAGAATTATCAATATCTTCTTCATATCGATTTTAGTGTTTTTCAGTTACTAGAATGTGATCTGGATACCGCCGACTACTGTCATAGGGACAGGGTAGTTGGTGTCATATGTACCGTCCTCGGTATCGATCTCAGGGTCCATACCGGAGAACTTTGAAACAGTCCAGAGGTTGTCACCTGAAACATATACCCTCAGACCCTGCATCTTAGCCTTCTTCATCCAAGTATGTGGGAAGTCATAGCTGAGAGTGACGTTCTTGATACGGAAGTAGCTGCCGTCCTCAAGATAACGTGAAGATGTCTGATGTGCATCGCTGTTACCGTTCATCTTTGGAAGAGGATGGGTTGCTGCCGCCTTCTCTGCATCTGTCATATCAGCTGACCAACGAGTCCATCCGAGTCCGTTGTTGATGGACATCATGTTATAGTCGGTGTATGCACCGTCAGAGTCCATTGACACGCGGGCTGAGTTATAGATCTTGTTGCCATAGATGAAGTTTCCAGTTGCTGAAAGGGTGAAGCCCTTGTATCTGAGTGAAGTGCTCAGACCGCCCTGGAACAGAGGAGAAGACTTTCCGACATTCTGATATGTCGCTTCTGCATAAGTTGAAGTGGTCGATACCGTTCCGTCTTCTGCTACAACCTCCCAGAGAGGACCTCCGGTCGCAGGATCCACTCCTGCCCACTTAGGCATGTTCCAAGTGTAGATATCCTGTCCTTCCCTTACAATCTGGAGACCCTGACGGAACTCTCCGTTAGGAAGTTCAACCACAGTGTTCTTGTTGAATCCGATATTGAAACCTACATTCCATCCGAAATCTCTCTTATTGAAGATGTCAGCGTCAATGGCTACATCGATACCCTTGTTATTCACTGTTCCGACATTGTCCATGAATTCGAAGAATCCTGTTGAAGGAGCAAGAGGAACTGCAAGAAGAAGGTTCTTGTTGTCTGTATTGTAGAGGTCGATGGTGAGACCGATCCTGTCGATGAACTCCATCTCAATACCTAAGCTGGCCATGTATGCCTCCTCCCAACCGAGGTTAGGGTTCTTCTGGCGCTCAAGAACCGCAGCAACGATTCCCTGATACTGAGCAGAGAGGCTGTAGATATCCTGCCACAGGAAGTTCTCGATATTGTCATTACCTGTCTTTCCGTAACCGGCACGTACTTTCAGGAGAGAGAACAGGTTCTGATTCTGCATCCAGTCTTCATTGTTGATAAGCCATGCAGCAGAAACTCCAGGGAAATAACCTCCACGTGCCTTAGGAGCGAAGCGTGAAGTCTCGTCATAACGGACTGAAGCAGTCGCGATGTACTTTCCCTTATATGAGTACTGAGCCTGTGCGAGCCATGCCCAAGAGCGTGATCTGTAGTTGTATCCACCGACACTCTGCATCACTGAGTTGCTCAAAGAAGCCTGTCCTGAAGGCATATCTGTACCGGATGCAGAGGTGCTGCGTGAGTAGCCAGCACCATACTCCAATCCGACAACTCCATTCACATTGTGGTCGCCGAAAGTCTTATTGGCCTTGAGGAGGTTGGTTGTACCGAAGCCCCAGCCGGAACCTAATCCGTTGTAGATTTCTCCGTTTGCAACTGAAGGAAGCTTGGTGCGCGGGTCAATGTATGACTCGTTGAACCAGTTGGAAGAGCTGAAACGGTTTGTGGTGGTGAAAATGAGCCAGTCGGTGATGTTCCAGTTCAACTGAACGTCAGCCATGATGTCTTCAGACTCACTCACATTGTAGTTGTAAAGTTCGTTATGAAGGAAGTTGTACTTGTCATGTGAGTACCATGTCTCACCGTTGTCAGAACGTACTGCGCTGTCAACATAGAGAGGTTCACCTGTAGTCTGGTCGTATGGGTTATCCCAAGGAAGAGCACGGTATGCACACTCCAGAGTCACATACGAAGATGTGTACTGGCTTCTCGCACGGTCATAGTTCAGACGAACCGCGAGATTGACATCCTTGCCAAGAGGTGCAGAGAGGTTGACACGCGCCGAACTTCTGTTATGGTTGGTGTTGATCAGAGTTCCTTCCTCATCATAGTGGCTGATACTTGCAAACCAGTTCACACGACCTGTTCTGCCTGATGCAGATGCGTAGTAATCCTGAACCACTCCAAGATTGAAGGCTGCATCCATCCAGTCGAAATCCTGATCGAGGAGAGTTTCCGGGCGCTGGAGCTTGAAGAGAGTCTTTGAATAGATAAGGCTCTGGAAATCATAAAGCTCCTGAGAGTTCATAGGAGAGAAACGTCCTGTCAGCGCTTTCTTGATACCGGCAGTAGCCTTGAGAGTCACTGTAGCCTTGTCAGACTTTGCAGACTTTGTGGTAACGACGATGACACCACCAGAAGCAGCAGCTCCGTAAAGCGCTGTTGCAGATGCATCCTTGAGGACTGTAAGGGTCTCGACGTCATTCGGGTTGAATGAACCTCCAGCCACACCGTCCACCACATAGAGAGGACCTGCTCCTGCAGTAATGGAACCGGTACCACGGATACGGATCTTTGCTCCGTCACCAGGCTGACCTGAAGCGTTCATGACGAGAACACCGGCAGCCTTTCCCTGCAGCATATTTCCAAGATCCGGGGTCGTTACATCCTTAAGTTTCTCTGCAGTCACAGAGACAACTGAACTTGAAAGTTCATTCTTCTTCTGACTGGTGTAACCGAGGACAACGACTTCTTCCAGGACTTTCGAATCCTCTGTCATCTTAACATTGATCTGAGTACGGCCATTCACCTGTTCTACTACATCAAGATAGCCCAGGGTGTTGAAGGTAAGCGTTGCATCATCAGATGCAGTCACAGCATACGCTCCATTGTTGTCAGTAGTTATGCCCCCCCCAGTGGAAACGAGGACAGCAACACCGACAAGCGGCTGACCATTGTTCGCATCGACAACGACACCTGTCACAGTGTGCTGCTGTGCGGACAGAGAGATTGTCAGCATAAGAAAAGCCGACGCCAACAATCCTTTAATGTTCATGTTTGCTTTCATTGTTATTAATTTTAGTTAGAGATGTTTGCTTTACAACAGGTCATTCACACCGACAAGGTTGAATGCCGTGAAATATTTGTCCATATCGCGTTCTATGCGCCCGAGAACGACTTCTTCAGCAGCGATGCCGACTCTTGCGAGGTTGCCGTATAGCTGAGTTCTCGCCGCAACAGCCTCAGGATGCTGCCAGATATAGCGGCAACCTGTGCCTACAAGCCACTCGCGACGCTCGGCAGTGAGTTCATGGAAATCCTTTCCGGCCTCGTCCTCGTGCAGCCACTTGATCCAGCGACCGCTCTCATACACGAGCCTTTCGAGGGTCGCAGCCATGTTTGAGAGAACCGCCACCTTGCCCTCAGCCTCGAACCTGCGCTCAAGTGCATCAAGCTCCTTGAGAGCCTCATACTCGCTGATAGTGAACTCCGGCCCCACATTGGCCGCACCCATTCCGCTGAGCGGGTACTCTTCAGGATTGCTTACGCCGTCTGTATAATGTCCCTTGATCCAGCTTCCGTGAGGACGCACCTTTGCAGTAAGGTTTCTTGCAACCTCAGGATCGAAGATGGCCGTATCGAGGTCTGTTCCCACCTTGCCTACAATGAAGCATGGCCATACATGAGCAAGACCCACCTCGGCAAGACCTCTCTTGAGCTCGGAGAGGAATGTGTCGAATGTGGTCTCGTCTGCAAGACCGCCGTGAACCTCCTCAGTTCCGACCTCGTACGAGATCTCAGGAAGATTGTTTGCCGTGCGGAAATCCTCGACATGTTTGATCAGTTCGACCGTACGACGCACGACAACATGAATATCGATCACATCTCCCTTCGCCACGTTGATATCCACGGTAGGATCCACATGGATAAGGTCATAACCTGCGAGAACAGCATCTTCGAAAGACTTCTTCACTCCGTTCATCGCATCTTCGGTTGACCATTTCTCCACACGCTGCTTATCCTTGAGCCAAGGGCCGCCGTGGTCGATGGCCACGATGCTGCAGCCAGTGTAGTTCACTCTGTCCGCTTCGAACTGAAGCATCTTTGTGAACTGAGACTGTACCATGCCTGTGTAACCGCCGTCGCCGTCGATCTGGTTGAGTGTCGCAGCGAAATAGATCGGCGCATTGTTACGCTTTGCAGCGCGGAATGCAGCACGGATGACAGAAAGCGAATTAGGACATACCGCAAAAATGGTACGTGCAACGCCTGTTTCCTGCCTGAGGGCCTCAAGCCTCTCCAAAAGTTTTTCCGTCTTTGCCATATATTATTCGTAGATAGTTACACCTTCAACGACTCTGGAGATATTTCCTGACACCGAAGGGTTATCAGGGCTTCGCTTCAGGTCAAGAGCCTTGAAAAATCCCATGAGCTGAGCCACAAATACGTATGAAACAGCCTTATAGCACCTTTCCACGCTATCCTGAACGCCGATGACGACATTCAGATCGAACATTTCTTCATCCATATCCAGCGCAGACTGGGACACCGCCACATATCCCGCTATATTGTTGTTCGCCTTGACCTGGCGTACCAGGTCATATTCATAACGGCGTGTCGTCGCATCCTCTGAGAACAGATATATGAGAATGGACTCCGGACTCACAACTGCCTTCGGCCCGTGCCTGAAACCAAGGAATGAATCAAAGGCACACATCACGGTGCCGTCCGTAAGCTCCTGCAGCTTGAGCCTTGACTCCTCCGCCACTCCCATCAGTTCACCGCTGCCAAGGAAGATGGCACGGGAGAATTTTCTCTCCGCCATGCTTCTGATTCCGTCGCAATATTTCGAAAGAGCCTGCTCGGTCGCTGATGCAAGAGCCTCGATCTGTGCTTTGTGCTCTTCTATATTAAGGATGTTAGCAACCATTGCACAAGCAAGGAACATGGAAGAATAGCTGCTGGTCATTGCAAGCGAAAGGTCGTTGGTCTCCGGTGGAAGAAGCACAAGAAGAGTGTTGTCCGGATCGCTGTCCGCCATAGCAGTCATCTTGCCCTTCTCGTTGCATGTGATGAACACATGTGCCGCTTTTCCCGCAGTCTTGTTGACAAGGTTGATGGCGCCGACGCTTTCAGGCGAGTTGCCGGAACGTGCGAACGAAACAAGCAGCACCTTGCTTTCGGCATTGAAAAGAGACGATGCTTCGGTAATGATGTCGGTAGTAGCTATAGCCCTTGCCTTGTCGAGCAACGTGCCCGCAAGAACCCACTTAAGGGCATTGCCGATATATGCCGAAGTTCCTGCTCCGGTCAGCACGATTTCATAACCCTCGCGCACGTACCTATTAATAAAGGTCGCGATCTCGTCCTTCATTCCTGAGACGATGTCATAAGTCTTGAGCCACATGCGGGGCTGCTGCTGTATTTCCTTCCAGGTATTGTATTCTACAAACATGTCATCAATGGTTTTAGGCTATTATACATCACAAAAATATCATTTATTATCGAATATTTCGTTTGGTGTTTCGCTTTTTTACATCGAAATTTCGGGCAAAAAAGCTTCATTTAATTCATATTTGATTAGCAATCAGTGATTTACCACAGAAATCAATGTTAAAAAAAATATTTCACACCGTTTCGAAACCGTAACAAAGGAAAGTTTTATTGCTTTCCCATTGTTTTCAAAACCTTAATGATTATTTTTGTAGGAGAAATCACGGACCACTTGCAAGACTATGAAAAAAATCAGTCAATTCTGCAGCCTGATGACGTATGTCATCGACGTACCTCTGTCAAGACTCCCAAGATTCACAAAGACGAAATGATGATAAGAATCCTCGACAATACAGACCATATCATAGTGGAGCAACTCGACAGGCTGCTCCACATTCTGAATCCGTCAGCCCTTGAGACGGATCACGAAAGACTTGCCGGACTCATCGACGGGAAGCGGCTTGAGATATTCGTTTCCTCCGAAGAGGACGGAACCCTGTCAGGCATGCTTACTCTGACCCACTGCCCCACATTGAGCGGAGACAAGTACTGGATTGAAGATGTGATAGTTGACGAACGCTTCAGAGGGACCGGAATCGGACGTGCTTTAGTTCGCGCCGCCGTAAGCCATGTGAGAGAAAAAGAAAAGTCCCCCGTCCTTTATCTGACGTCGAATCCGTCAAGAGTCAGTGCGAGGAACCTTTATCGTTCCGAAGGTTTCGAAGAGTACGAAACCGGAGTATTCCGTCTTAAGGCTGGACAGGATCCGGCCTGACAGCCACCACATCCACATTCATGGCCTTGAGCTGCAACCTGACCGACTTGTCCAGACCATCGTCGGTCACAACTTTGTTTATCTTGTCGACGTTGGCGATGAAAGCCAGAGCCCTCTTGTTGACCTTGCTCGAATCAAAGACCGCAATCACCTCACGGGAGCGCGAAATCATTATCTGATTGATGTTTGCCTCCTCAACGCTCGGAGTAGAAAGTCCCGCCTCCAAATTGAATGAATCCACACCGAGGAAAAGCTTGTCGCAGTAGAACATCTTCAGATTGGCTTCCGCGAGGGCTCCTACGACTGATTCACTGCTGTTCCTGATGTTGCCGCCGAGAAGAATCACATTGAAGCGCTTGTAGGACAAGACTTCGCGTGCCACGTTCAGAGCATTGGTGAGGATGGTAAGGTTCTTGAATTTGTGAAGGTTGGCAGCCACCTGAAAAGTGGTTGTGCCTGAGTCGATTATGATGGTATCACCTTCCTCGATCAGGGATGCGGCGGCATGTCCGATGGCCTGCTTTTCACGATAATGCGCCATGCTCTTGAAGCGGATGTTCACTTCATCGTCCTGGCTGCCGACCTCATGCATGATGGCTCCTCCCCTTGTCCTGACGAGAAGATTCCTCTCCTTCAGGAGATTTAGATCCTTCCTGATGGTCACTTCCGAAACTCCGAAACGTCTGCTCAACTCAGAGACAGACACATTCGAGTCCTGTTTGAGTAATTGTAAGATTGCACTTCTCCTTCCGTTGGAGGAGGTTGATGAATTTTCCATAATCGGCAGTCAGATTTTAGTTGGGATGCAAATATAGCATTAAAAAAACACTTTTCAAAACTATACGAAACATATTCTAAAAATATAAATTCGAAAAGCCAAATACTTGAAAATCTGCAAAATAAAATATCATAGCTTTCTCCAAAAAGAGTTTCGATGAAAAATATTCTCGAAAGAAATGAAAGATTTAAAAATTATACCGTTATATTTGCTAATCATGTAATAATACCTGATAATAACCGACCACATCAATGAAAAAATTCGACATCGCCGCAATTGGAGACATCAATGTTGACATCATCCTGAACGGAATAGAATCCGAGCCCGAAATCGGAAAAGAAAAATTCGCATCTGACATGACAGTGACCCTCGGAGGCAGCACGACAATCTTTGCTGCAAATGCCGCAGCAATCGGAAGCAAGGTCTGCTTTGTCGGAATGACAGGCAACGACATGTTCGGAAAGCTGTGCTGCGATTCGCTCACCAGAAGCGGAGTCAACACAGACTATGTGAAGCACAACGCCGAAGTGGCTACCGGAGCCACATTAGTGATGAACTATGGGGAAGACAGAGCCAATCTGACCTATCAGGGAGCCATGGATGTGATGGGTTACGACGACATCGACCCTGAGATGTTCAGCATGACCAAGCATATCCACCTCTCATGCCTGTTCATGCAGAGCGCCCTTCTGAAAGATATCGGCAAAGTGCTTTCGAAAGCCGAGGAGAACGGCATCACCGTTTCGCTGGACACACAGTGGGATCCGATGGAGACATGGAAGATGGACTGGAAGGCAGTGCTTCCTAAGGTGACCCTGTTCATGCCTAACGAGAAGGAGCTGATGGCCCTTACAGGCACATCAGATGTCGAGGAAGCCATTGCTGCTGTAGTCCCTTATCTCGGAATGGCGATGGTCCTGAAGATGGGATCGAAAGGCTCTCTGCTCGTACGCAAGGACGGAAGCCGCAATTTCGCACCTTCCTTCCTCAACAAGGAGGTCGTGGATGCCATCGGCGCGGGAGACAGCTTCAATTCGGGCTTCATCAGCGCTTTCGTGGCAGGTCATCCGTTAGAGAAATGCCAGCTCAACGGCAACCTGACCGGCGCGGTCAACACCACAGGCGCAGGCGGTACCGGTGCATTCACATCACGTGAGGATGTGGAAAGAGTTGCAAGAGAAAGATTTAACACCGGACTCCTATAAACAATGAAAAAATCATTTATTCTAATCGCTGCAGCATCGTTTGCGATATGCGGATGCTGCAACACGGCCATCACTAACGGCGATCTGACACTCACCGTGAACGGTGACATGCATTATATGGTGGAGTCGTCAGCCGAAGGTGCCGGAGCTTATCACACGGATTTCCAGGCAGCTGATGCTCTCGTGGCCGACGAAGCCGTGATAGACAGCTGGAAACTTCGCGAAGTGAAGGAGTGTGAGTGCGAAGACGGAAAGACATACACGCTTTACGGAACATGGAAGAAGGACGGTTACGACGTCGAGAAGATTCTGACAGTGAAGGCTTTGAAAGACTTCGAAGGAATGTTGCTGGTGAGCAGCAGCTATGTCAACCATTCAGACAAGATACTCTCCGTGAAGGCCTTGGAGTCAAACAAGCTCAGTGTGGCTTCCGACGAGACCATCTGGTCATTCCAGCCGACATCTTCTTCAAGACGCGACGATTGGATCCTTCCTATAGAGGATACCTTCTACCAGAAGAATTACCTGGGAATGAACAACACCGACTACGGCGGAGGAATTCCTATGGTCACACTCTGGAGGCGCGACGCCAACATATCCACAGGACTCGTGGAGCCCGATCTCAAGCTCATTTCCATGCCTGTGAAGAAAGTCCGCTACGACGACCATGCCACAATGTCGCTCCTTCAGGAATTCGAGGAGCCTGTACTCATGGCACAGGGTGACACACTCTCCACATGGAGACAGTTCATTTCTGTAGGCAAGGGTGACTTCTTCGGTCCTCTCCGCCAGTTCTCGGAATACATGGAGGCACATGAGGGCTATGTTCCTCAGAAATCAGAGCCGGAGGCATTCGAAGCCGTATGGTGCGCATGGGGATACGAAAGGACATTCACTGTGAATGAGGTTATAGGCACCCTTCCTAAGGTGAAGGAGCTGGGCTTCAAGTGGGTGGATGTGGATGACGGATTCCAGATCGCAGAAGGCGACTGGGAGACCAACAAGCGCTTCAACGGAGCAAAGGACATGCGCCGCATCACAGATGCCATCCACGCTCACGGCCTGAAGGCAAAGCTCTGGTGGGCTCCGCTCGCTGCCGACCCGGGCACAGAAGTCCTTCGCAAGAATCCGGGCATGCTCCTGCAGGATCATCAGGGAGCACCTGAGTATATCACATGGTGGGACAGCTGGTATCTCTCGCCTGTCAATGACGCGACAAGAGAATACACTGTGGATCTCGTCGATCGTTTCATCAGGGAATGGAACTTCGACGGTCTCAAGTTAGACGGCCAGCACCTCAACTGCTGCCTTCCTGACCACAACCATCACAGTCACCTTGAATATCCTGAAGAGGCTGTGGAAAGACTTCCGGAATTCTTCGAGGACATTTTCGAGAAGGCAAGGGAGATCAAGCCTTACTCCGTAGTGCAGATATGTCCGTGCGGATGTGCGATGAACTTCTTCCTCACTCCTCACATGAACCAGGCAGTGGCTTCCGACCCTACATCAAGCGCGCAGATCCGCATGAAGCGTAAGGTCTATGGAGCTATGTGTCCTGACATGGCATACTATGCAGACCACATCGAGCTCAGCGACGACGGCAACGACTACGGCACACAGATCGGAATCGGCGGTGTCATCGGATCGAAATTCACATGGCCTAAGCCGAATCCTAACGTCAGGGGCAACGGTTATCTCCTCACCCCTGAGAAGGAGGCCGATCTCAGAAAATGGGTAGGAATTTATAACGAGAAGATGCTCTCGAAGGGTGAATACCTCAATCTCTACGACATCCGCTTCGATGTTCCTGAGACCCACGTCATCGACAAGGACGGAGCTCTTCACTACGCATTCTATGCAGATTCATGGAACGGAGAGAAGATCGAGCTCAAGGGACTGGACCCTTCAAAGAAATACATCGTCACCGAATATGCTTCAGCTGACAGGAAGTCTTACGAAGCAGATGGAGCCGATCCGTATATTTATCCTGCATTTGAGAGGAATTATCTCATAGAAGTCAGAGAAAAACAATAATAATTTATCACAAGACATATGAAAAGGTATCTTTCAGTAATTTTGATGGCTGTGCTCGGACTTTGCCTGTCATCATGCGCCGGCTGCGACGAATACGGCTACGTAATCAAGGACGGCAAGGCCGTTTACAACACTCCTGAGCGTCCTGCAGACCAGGTTTCAATGATCGGATTTGCAGTGGAGCCTATCGAAACGGTAAGAGTGGGTTTCATCGGACTCGGTGACAGAGGTGACGGTGCCATCAACCGTTACACTTATATCGACGGAGTCGAGATCGTGGCACTCTGCGACATCGAGCAGGAGAGGGTTGAAGATATGCAGAAGCTTCTCGCTGAGCGCGGAAAGCCAGCTGCTGACGAATACTACGGAAGCAGAGATGCATGGAAGCAGCTTTGCGAGAGAGATGACATCGATCTCGTATATATCGTTACAGACTGGGTCAACCACACTCCTATGGCCGTTTACGCCATGGAGCACGGCAAGCATGTTGCCATCGAAGTTCCTGCAGCTACAAGCATCGAGGAATGCTGGCAGCTGGTCAACACTGCAGAAAAGACACGCCGTCACTGCATGATGCTCGAGAACTGCGTTTATGACTTCTTCGAGCTCACAACCCTCAACATGGCTCAGCAGGGTCTCTTCGGAGAGGTGATCCACGCAGAGGGAGCATATATCCACAACCTCGATCCATACTGGAAGATCTATTACGAGGGCTGGAGATATGAGTTCAACAAGAACCACCGCGGCGACGTATATCCTACACACGGCCTCGGCCCTGCATGCCAGGTTCTCAACATCCACAGAGGCGACAGGATGAACACCCTCGTATCTATGGACACCAAGGCATTCAACGGATTGAATGTTGCCGAGCAGTTCGGTGAAACAGAGTATGCAAACGGCGACCACACCATCACACTCATCCAGACCGTGAAAGGCAAGATCATCGAGATCCAGCACAATGTCGTGACTCCACGTCCTTACAACCGTATGTATCAGGTTGAGGGAACCGAGGGATTCGCCAACAAATATCCTAACGAAGGCTACTCTATCCGCACAGAGGGACGTAATTTTGACGCGCACAAGGCAGTAGATGACCTCACAGGTTCGGCTAACGACGGTGAGGCTTACCTGAGCGACGAAGTACGTGACGCCCTCATGGAGCAGTACAAGCACCCTATCGCACGTGACATCGAAGAGAAGGCGAAGAAGGTCGGCGGACACGGCGGAATGGACTTCATCATGGACTACCGTCTCATCTATTGCCTCCAGAACGGTCTCCCTCTCGATCAGGACGTTTACGATGCTGCAGAGTGGTCATGCCTCGGCGAGCTCACAAGAGTATCCATCGAGAACGGCAACATCCCTGTCATCATGCCTGACTTCACACGCGGTGACTGGAACAAGCTTGACGGTCTTAAGCTTCATATCAAATAATGAAGATACACTCGACATATCTCACCGATATTGAGAATATGACATTTGAGGATATCCTGGCTGCCGTTGCCGGCAGTCAGGGATTTCCTTTGTCATGCGTGAACTGGAAGGAATTCCCGTATGCCCCTCAGGTCAGCTTTCATGTGGCGCATACCGACAAGGCGCTTGCGGTTCTCTTTGATGTAAAGGAAGATCATGTGCGCGGCGTGAATCTCGAAGCGAACGGCCCTGTGTGGGAGGACAGCTGCGTGGAGATCTTCCTTGCGGTTCCGGGGTCTGAGGGCTACTTCAATTTCGAGACAAACTGCATCGGCACATCTCTGGCGGCTTTCAGACGCTCAAGGACAGACGCCGATATGTTCGGCCCGGAGAAGATGGAGTCGGTCGGCACAGTCGCGTCCCTCCCCCACGAGGTCATAGACCTTCAGGAAGAAGGCAAGGAGTGGAGCATGATGAAGATAATACCTTTCTCGCTGCTGGGTCTCTCAGAGAAGCCTGCCGTGCTCAAGGGTAACTTCTACAAATGTGGCGACTGCTGTGCACAGCCTCACTTCCTCAGCTGGGCGCCTATAGACCTGCCTCAGCCGAACTTCCATTGTCCTGAATTCTTTGGAGAAATAATATTTAACGCATAAAATGAAAACAAAACTTCTAAACATCGCCAGCCAGTTCGCCCTGGAAGGCGCAATAGTTGAAATCAAGCCTCTTGGAGAGGGTTTCATCAACGATACATTTGTAGTAAAGACCGAGGGTGACGCTCCTAATTACATCCTTCAGCGCAAGAACCACATCATCTTCCCTGACGTTCCGGGCATGATGGAGAACATCAAGGCCGTTACCGAGCACATCAAGGCAAAGGTAGCTGACCCGCTCCGCGAAACTCTGACCGTAATTCCTGCAAAGGACGGAAAGCTTTATGTGAAGGACGAAGAGAACTATTGGGCAGTATGCCTGTTCATTCCTGACACTACTTCTCCTGTCCGCGCAGACACTCCTGAACTCGCATATCAGGGCGGACTCGGAACAGGTCGTTTCCAGGCGCTTCTCGCAGACTTCGACAAGCCTCTCAACGAGACCATCAAGGGTTTCCACAACATCCGCTGGCGTTTCCAGCAGTGGGACGAGACTATCGCTGCAGACCCTGTAGGACGAGTGGCCGAGCTGAAGGAAGAGATCTCATGGATCGAATCACGCAGAAAGGAAATGCTGGATTTCTGGTCCCTCGTAGAGGACGGAACGATCCCTATGCACGTAACCCACAACGACACCAAGATCAGCAACATTCTCTTCAACAAGTCTGACGGAAGCATGCTCTGCATGATCGACCTCGACACCGTGATGTCATCAACTTCACTGAATGACTTCGGTGATGCCATCAGGTCTTACACCAACACCGGTGCAGAGGATGACAAGAACCTTGACAACGTAGGAATGAGCCTCGAAATGTTCAAGGCCTACACAGAGGGCTACCTCCACGAGCAGAAGGCATCGATGGTTCAGAGCGAGCTCGACTATCTTGCATTCTCTGCAAGGTACATCACATTCGAGCAGGTGCTCCGTTTCCTCATGGACTACATCGACGGCGACAAGTACTACAAGATCGCATATCCTGAGCACAACCTCGTCCGCACTCATGCACAGTACAAGCTTCTCAGGAGCATGGAGGAGCAGTATGATCAGATGTGCGAGATCGTAAGGAAGCTTTCGTAAACTTCATGTGTCTTGTTTTATCAGAACAAGACACATGACTAAAATGGATTAATATGAAAGGCAAGTATATAACCTTATTATTAATTTGAATCAGTAGTTAAAAATTAACGTTATAAAAGCGATGGCTAATTTGCCCATCACATGTAAAAGTAGTCCTGCCGTTGACCGGCACTTGTAAGCTCTTTGAATAGCGGTCGGTCAGTTGTGGTGAGATACTGTGCAAGCAGTTCTATACGGAAACATACAAGATACTGATAGATAGTGGTGCCCATGACTTTCTTGAAGCGCATTTCACTTTCCTTAAACGGATCCATTTCAAAAGAATAGAAACGCCCTCCGATACGTTCTACCTCTTTTCGGAATCCACGCCACGTCCACGCTCTTCCGAGCATATAACTTTCTTTATCCCCAAATGCATAATCTGTAGAAAAACAGAGCAGCCAACTGTCCCGGAAGACATTTTGCTTTGAACGGAAAACATGGCAAAATTAAGAAAAAATCCTATCTTTGGCGTGCCAATCACACAATTATGCGTAAAGAGATCCGATTCGTATCGGCTGAAGAAGCCGTAAAGGTCGTCAGATCAGGCGACCACATACATTTAAGCAGCGTAGCAAGCGCCCCACGCCTCCTCATTGACGCCCTCTGCGCAAGAGGAGAAAGAGGCGAACTCCAGGATGTCCGCATCCACCACCTCCACACCGAAGGACCTGCACCATACACCGACCCAAAGTTTGACGGAATATTCTTCCATCAGGCTTTCTTTGTGGGCGCCAATGTCCGCAAGAGCGTCCAGACAGGCTACTCGGACTACATTCCTGTCTTCCTCAGCGAGACCCAGAAACTCTATCGCTGCGGAGCCCTCAGGTGCGATGTCGCAATGATCCAGGTCTGTCCTCCTGACAAGCATGGATATGTATCCCTCGGAACTTCAGTTGACGCCACCCTCGCAGCCATCGAATGTGCCAAGACAGTCATTGCTGTCGTCAATCCGAATGTGCCGCGCGCGTGGGGTCAGGCAATGATTCCAATGGACATGATCGACATTTTCGTGGAAGGAAACGAGCCTCTCGAGCCGGCTCATTTCAGCGAGCCGAACGAGGTGGAGATCGCCATCGGAAAGCATTGTGCCGGACTCATCGACGATGGAGCCTGCCTCCAGATGGGCATCGGAGCCATCCCTAATGCGGTCCTCGCACAGTTGGGAAACCACAAGAACCTCGGAGTACATACGGAAATGTTCGCAGACGGCGTACTCGAACTCGTGGAGAAGGGAGTCATCAACGGATCCAACAAGGTCACCGACAAAGGCAAACTCGTATCGACCTTCCTCATGGGATCGCAGAAGGTTTACGACTTCATCGATGACAATCCTATGGTTGCAATGATGGATGTGGGATACACCAATGACCCATATGTGATTTCGAGAAACCCTAAGATGACCGCCATCAACTCGGCAGTACAGATCGACCTCACTGGTCAGGTCTGCGCGGACTCGATCGGAACAAAGTTCTATTCTGGAGTAGGCGGACAGGTAGACTTCGTATACGGAGCGTCCCTGGCTCCTCAGGGCAAGGCCATCATCGCAATGCCTTCATGCACAAACAAGGGCGGCAGCAAGATCGCTCCGACCATCATCGAAGGCGGCGGAGTCGTGACCACCCGTCCGCATGTACACTATGTCGTGACAGAGTTCGGTGCAGTGGACCTCTATGGAAAGTCCATGCAGGAAAGAGCGAAACTCCTCATCAGCATCGCCCATCCTGACCATCAGGAAGCCCTTGACCGCGCAGCTTTCGAGCGTTTCGGCCCGCACTACCACGGCGTGATGATCTAGTTTGCGGCAGCCTTGGCTTTGCGGCGGGCGGTGAGTTCGCGCTGGAAG
>CAZYCJ010000008.1:0-49094 GCA_964645495.1 uncultured Muribaculaceae bacterium | reverse complement strand
TTCAGTGCTCATCTGCAGAATAGCCTGCTCGACCATAATTTCCAGAATCTCCATCTTAGGAGGCTCGTAACTTTCTTTTCTAATGTTCTTTTCCATATTTTGTGTTTTTGTTATACAAAAAAGCCTTTCTGAACAATTGTCAGAAAAGCATATTAATCCTCACGCGTAAGGCGTGACACGACAGAAGTATGTGTGTAATGATATGTGTCAGATGATTATAGAGGTCGGAACTCTGCCCCCCCCGAATGGTAAACTGTTGATTAGTAGTAGAATAACGCGTCGGAAGAATCCTCACATTGATGTAAGAAGCAGACATTACCGACATCTGACGACCGTTATCCCAACGCATAATATCAACAATTCCCTGATTAACAAACGCAAATATAACTTTTCAAAGCCACAAATCCAACACTCTGACTAAATCAGTTTTCAATTCACCTGACCTGAAGCATCTTCAGCATGATAACTTGTTGATGTCTCGACTTCGCTCGCCATGACATTGGGATGATCCGTCCGGGGATGGCAGAGGCGAGCGGAGCATTTCCCTATGCTCCTGCGGAGCGAGCCCTGTCATCCCCGGACGGAGGCAAGGCTTAGCAGGACGGAAATGCGAGAATATCCTGCAAGGAAACGCACAAATTCTTGCAGAAAACGGGGATATTGGTTATATTTGCATTCCGTATGAAACACGGATTTGATAACGAAAAGTATCTCAAGATACAGTCCGAACAGATCAAGAAGCGTATCGCTCAGTTCGGAGACAAACTTTACCTCGAGTTCGGAGGTAAACTCTTTGACGACACCCACGCCAGCAGAGTGCTGCCGGGCTTTCTGCCTGACAGCAAACTCCAGATGCTTCTCCAGCTCAGAGACGAAGCAGAGATACTTCTGGTAATCAGTGCCCTTGACATCGAGAAGAACAAGGTTCGTGGCGACCTCGGAATCACCTATGACGAGGATGTTCTGCGCCTCCGCTCGGAGTTCGAGAACATCGGTCTTTACGTGAGCTGCGTCGTCATCACCCACTACAACGGACAGTCAAGCGCAGACACCTACAGGGCACGGCTGGAGCGTCTTGGCATCAAGGTATATTACCACTACACCATCGAAGGATATCCGAACAATGTGGCCCTCATCGACTCTGATGAAGGATTCGGAAAGAACGACTATGTCGAGACCACCCGCCCTCTCGTCGTTGTGACAGCCCCTGGCCCGGGAAGCGGAAAGATGGCGGTCTGCCTCAGCCAGTTGTACCACGAGAACAAGAGAGGCATCAAGGCCGGATATGCCAAGTTCGAGACATTCCCTGTCTGGAACCTGCCTCTGAAGCATCCTGTCAACATAGCGTACGAAGCCGCCACCGCAGACCTCAATGACGTGAACATGATCGACCCGTTCCATCTCGAGGCCTACGGCACCATCGCAGCAAGTTACAACAGGGACATCGAAGTCTTCCCGGTACTCAACGCCATCTTCGAAAGCATCTATGGCGAAAGCCCGTACAAGTCCCCTACCGACATGGGAGTCAACATGATAGGCTTCTGCATGAGCGATGAGGACGTATGCTGCAATGCGGCAAGAGAAGAGATCATCAGAAGATATTACTCAGCCCTCTGCACCCTCGCTGAAAACGGCGACAATGAGCATGAAGTCAACAAGATATCCCTCATTCTCAAGCAGGCGAAACTGACGACAGAATACCGCAGGACCACAGTTGCGGCCCGCGAAAGAAAGGAACTCTCCGGAGTGGCGACCGCTGCGATCGAACTCAACGACGGCACCATCATCACTTCACGCACAAGTTCTCTCCTGGGCCCCAGTGCGGCGCTTATAGTCAACGCCACGAAACACCTCGCGGGCATCCCGCATTCAGTGAAACTGATTCCTGAGGAGATGATCGCACCTATACAGAAGACCAAGGTGGAATACCTGCACGGACACAATCCCCGTCTGCATACCGACGAAGTCCTTGTAGCGATTTCACTGTTGAGCAATAACGACGAAAACTGCCGCAAGGCACTCGACCAACTTCCTAAACTCGCAGGATGTCAGGTCCACTCTACCGTGATGCTGAGCGAAGTGGACCACAAGATATTCAAGAAACTCGGAGTCGGCCTCACCTGCGACCCTGTGAAGAAAGTCGAATAAAGACTCACACGCGTACTAACACACCTACCTATGGAACCTATAATCGCTCCTGTCAGCGTCGATCTGATAAAGGCCGAACTGACCCCTGCGAAGAAACTCAGGGACACCAACAAGAGCAAGAACGAGATCTATGTCATCACCCATCACGACTCACCGAATGTGATGAGGGAAGTGGGCCGCCTCAGAGAAGAGGCCTTCCGCGATTCGGGCGGAGGAAGCGGCCTCGCGATGGACATAGACGAATTCGACACCATGGAGAACCCGTACAAACAGTTGATCGTATGGGATCCTGAGGCAGAGAAGATTCTCGGAGGATACAGATTCATTCATGGAAAAGACATAAGACTTGATGAGAAAGGACAGCCGTTGCTTGCCACGGCACACATGTTCCATTTCTCAGACAAGTTCATAAAGGAATACCTCCCGTTCACTGTCGAACTCGGACGCAGTTTCGTTGCTCCCGAATATCAAAGTTCCAAGGCCGGCGCAAAGGCGCTTTTCGCCCTGGATAACCTCTGGGACGGACTTGGCGCGCTTGCTATCCAGATCCCGAACATCAAATACTATTTCGGAAAGATGACGATGTATCCTGAATACAACCGTCAGGCACGAGACCTCATCCAGCATTTCCTCTTCAAGCATTTTGAGGACAAGGAGAAGCTTGTGGTACCGATTGAGCCGCTTGTAATCGAAAGTGACAAGGCATATATGGACTCCGTCCTCACTGAAAAGGAATTCAAGGACGATTACAAATGCCTTAATGGAGAAGTCCGTCGTCTCGGTGAGAACATCCCGCCTCTTGTGAATGCATACATGAGCCTCTCCCCTACCATGAAGGTATTCGGAGGCGGCATCAATCATGAATTCAGCGAGGCCGAGGAGACATGTATCCTCATCAACTTCGACGAGATATACGAGGCAAAGACAGCCCGACATGTGGATTCGTTCATTGACGAGAAGATGACGAAACTGAGAAAGAGGTTCCCGATATTTGTCGAGAACATGACAATGGACCTCAAGATGATGTTCAGCATGAAGCGCGAACAGGTCCAGGCTAAGGTTGCTGAGGGGCTCAAGAAGAGACGTGAAAAGAAGACGGCACGGAAGAATGCACGAAAATCTGCAAAACGCAATTAACTTTACTATTTCCGTGAGTCAATCTTTTTACGCAAAGAATCGGAGACAGGGAGTTTGTTGTCTGCATCTGAGCGGTCCAGCCACTCTGAGGCAAGATCATAGTCGCCAAGCATATAAGTCGCCAAAGCGATATTATACGCGGCACACGACCGCCTGAGAAGATCATTGGTATCGAGCAGTCCGATCCAGATGTCCATGGCCTCCTTCCAGTAATACTGCTCGGCATAGTCCACAGCCTTGTACCACAGCGAACTGTCGAAATAGACGACAGAATACTGCTCATGCTTCCACTGGGACTTGAACGATCCTGCCACCATGACTCCGGCCTCGAAGCCGACCTCAGGAAGACTTGCCACAGCCCTTTCCATCAGAACTTCCTTCGACTGCTTGCCATCAGAATAGGCATGCGGAGCCGCAACGCTGCTTCCGGCGAAATTATAGACCTTCTCGGTCTCGTCCATTCCGTCAAAGCAATAGAGATTCATCTTGAACGGGAAGTTTCCCAGAGTGATGTATGATGAATCCACCGACGGAGGACTTGCCACGCTGGATATTCCGCCAAGAGTCAGTTTGCCCGCCGCAAGTGTATCAAGAAGGAAGACCACATCCGCTCCCGTGTCGATCAGAAGATTGATCATCGAATCCCTTGAAGCGTAATTTCCTTCAGACTTGCGCATCCTGTAGATACCGATGCTTCCCTCTCCTGTGGAATAATCCTGTTCCAATGCATAAGCAAAGCCGTCCGCCATTCCTTCCGCAAAGGAAGTGGACAGAGGATTGTCATTTTCAAGATACACGATGGAAACCACCTTTCCGCCCAGATCTACCCCGGACTTCGACGGATGACGCATCTCTACATGTACTGAATGTCTGCTCGGTCCACAAGATACGGCAAATGCGACAAGGATCATCGCCCAAAGAATCTTTTTCATAGTCATCAGATTTCTATAAGTTCTGCTATAAGGTCATACTCGTCGGCTCCGGTCACCCTGACGGTAACAAACTCACCGACAAGCGAATATGGATCGATATCTCCCATGACCGAAGTATCATGTCTTACAAGAATCTCGCCATCGACCTCCGGACTCTCAAACTCGCTACGGCAGACAAAGACACCATCAGTGAAATCGTCCACGATGACCTTTATCTCCGATCCCACGCGGGACTGGTTGAAGGCAAGTGATATCTCGCTCTGAAGGCTCATGAGTCCGTCGAGACGCTCCTGCTTGACACGGGCAGATATGCTGTCCTTGAAGTTCCCGGCTCCGTATGTGCCTTCCTCTTCCGAATACTTGAAGGCTCCAAGACGCTCGAACCGTGCTTCACGGACGAAATCCAGAAGTTCATTGTAGTCGCGCTTTCCCTCACCCGGATGTCCTACGATCATGGTAGTACGCAACACGACTCCCGGCACCTTCTCACGCATCTTCTCTATCAGTTCACGGGTCCATGCACCTGTGACATGCCTGTGCATATTGTCCAGAACCTTGTCGGAAATATGCTGGAGAGGAATGTCCATATATCTGCAGACCTTGGGATTATTTGCCATCTGGTCCAGCACATCCTCAGGAAAGGACGCAGGATATGAATAATGGATGCGTATCCATTCGATGCCCTCCACCTCCGACAGTTTCTGAAGTAGTTCCGCCAATGCACGACGGTGGTAAAGGTCCAGACCGTAATATGTCGTATCCTGGGCGATGATCATAAGTTCCTTGACTCCATTGTCTGCAAGCATTCGCGCCTCTTCGACGAGATCCTCCATCGGAACAGACTTATGAGCCCCCCTGATGAAAGGAATCGCACAATATGAACATCTGCGGTCGCAGCCCTCGGATATCTTCAGGTATGCATAATGCGAAGGGGTGGTCAGATATCTCCGTACCGACATGTCCGATGCCGGTTCCACACCCAGCGATCTAACCACCGGCTCGAACTCCCTGGCACCGAACCATCCGTCCACCTCAGGGATAAGACCCGGAAGTTCACCTGCATAACGCTGTGACAGACAGCCGAATACAATGACCTTATCTGCTTCCCCGCGGCTTTTCTTCTCTACGGCTTCAAGTATCGCCTGCACTGATTCTTCCTTTGCATCCCCGATGAAGCCGCATGTGTTCAGAAGGATGACATCAACGGGAATATCCTCTCCCTCAGGCACGATCTCATACTGACCTGCGATCTGGGAAAGGATATGTTCTGTATCGACCTTGTTCTTCGAGCAGCCCAAGGTTATTGCCTGGAGTCTCTTCATGTCAGATTACTCATGCTCTGCTTCTGCCTCGGCATCGAGGTCAACGAAGTCGAGGGTAGCATACTTCTTGAGGGCGTTGTACCACTCTACTACCTTCTTCATGTGCGACACATAGAAACGGTCACGGTCGTATGCAGGAAGAGCTTTCTCGAAAAGCGCCTTGAGTTCCTCAGGCTTCGACTTTGCTGACGGAGCATCTGCATCTCCGAGCACCTCCTTCATATTGAGGAATACCTGCTGAAGTTTCACTTCCTCGTCGTCGGTATAGATGGAGATGTCCGCAAGAGATGTGATCTTGCTTGTCATGCCCACGCTGCTTCTCTTCTTGTCAGCAAGAGCCTCCACGATGGCTCCGTTTCTTGCCTGTGAGATATAAAGGTACAATCCGCTCTGGCCTGAAATCGCCAGAATCTTTGAAAGATCTGTTTTCATTTTATTCTTTGTTTATCTGTTGTTATACAATTCATCTATTGTCTGAGTCACCTTTCGGATCAGGTCCTCATATGAGCCTTCGTTGATGATGACGGCATCCACATCCGGCATAGCCCTGCCTTCCGAAATATCGTTCATGAGAGGCTGGTTGATCATCCTTGCGATGACGCGCTCACGGTCAGTCTTGTCCCTTGCAACGGCCCGTTCCAGTCTGGTCCCGAACCTGGCGTCAACGAGAATCCATTTGTCCCCGAAGCCCTCGAACTGAGGTTTTTCCATGACGGTAGCGGATTCGAACACCACGAACCTATCGGCCCTGTAGTCATCGCACCAGGCCTTGAAATCATCCATCAGAGCCGGAAAAACCAGTTCCTCGACCTTGGCAAGCGCCTCCCTGTCCCTGAATATCACCTCGGCAAGAAGTGCGGGAACAAAACGGCCTTCGCCGTCACGAAGATCCACCGACAGTCCTGCAGCAATGTCGTCGAGCAAGGTGGGGTGCGAAGCGTAAAGTCCCTTGACGCGCTCGTCGGCACTGTAGACTCCGCAGGCATACTTCTCCTGAAGGATCCTGCAGACTTCGGACTTACCGCTTCCGATACCTCCGGTCACCACCAGGACATCCATCACTTCTCGCTGACTATGCATTCCACATACATCGGACTGATGTCACAGGCTATCACGCCTTTCGGAAGAACGGATGTCTTCACCGGACATTTTCCGCTTATCGAATTCTGGAAATCTTCATAGTCCACATGAAGACTGATATCTTGCGACGGGTCCACGAGCAGAGGGAAGGCACACTTCACTGCGACTTCGACGCTCGAAGGAAGTATGACCATCTCCCGGTCCTTCGGCAGGTCACGTGGTCCTACAGGAAGTTTGACCTTCACCTCGACATAACGGGTGACGTCAAGCGAATAATGCACTTCAGATGCAGAAAGACGCACATTGCGGATCTTCTCTACAGGGACCACGCCCTGAATGTCGGCATCAAGTTCAGTTCTCTTGATCGGCTGAGTGTAGACCCTGTCAATGCTTTCCAGTCTGTAAGGTTCTCCATAGACGGTCACCGAATCCGGAGTCACTTCCATGTCACCGACGCTCATGTACTGCGGTCTGTATGACACTGAAAATACCGGATGGACAGGCACCCTCTTGTGGTCAATCTGAGGAAAGGTGAAGAAAAGAGTGTCTGAAGCAAAGTACTCCACCGACACATCGTCACCGTAGATCAGATGGGAATATTCCAGAAGGTCTGAAGATGTGACATAGAAGATGTCATTTTCCTTGTGTTTCATGACAGAAGGCTGGAAGACCACCTTCTTCACCCTTCTTCCCCCAAAGAGGTCCTTTCTGATGACGTTGTAGCCTGTTGCACGGCATCTTGCCACCACTTCGCACTGATTCGAGGACTGTTCGGCATGGCCGTCGATGTTGCACCGGGCCACGACGGGAACCGTGAGATAGTCGTTGTATTTGAGTGAAAGGTTGTGGATAAGCCATATACTAAAAGCCAACAGGAGAGCAAGCAGCAAAGCCGCCCAATCTCTCCCGCTGAAGCCTAAAGACTTGAGTAACCTGTCCAGCAGTCCTTTCATCCCGTTCAGGATTACTGTCTGTTAGGATCGCTGAAATCCTTTACAAGAGCCTGCTTGCTGACACGGATCTTCACGTCCTTGTCAACTTCGATGAGGACATAGTCTTCCTTCACCTCGCAGACTGTACCGTAGATGCCGCCGATGGTAACCACCTTGTCGCCGTTCTTGAGAGCGTTACGGAAGTTCTCCAGTTCCTTCTGCTGCTTTCTCTGCGGACGGATCATGAAGAACCACATCACCACGAAAATAAGGGCAAGCATGATCAACATCGACCATCCGCCTCCCTGTGCTGCCGGAGCAGCGGTCTGTAAAAGTGTAAACATATCTGTATTCGATTTTAATGATTATCCTGATTACATAAGGCCCTTGCCCTCCTTTGCTATCTTACCATCATTGATCAACTGCTGTACGAGACGGTCAAGCAGTCCGTTCACGAAAGAACGGCTCTTCGGCGTGCCGTAGAACTTCGAGATCTCGACATATTCGTTGATCGACACCTTGACAGGTATTGAAGGGAAGGTCACGGTCTCAGCGAGTCCCATCACGATGAGCACTACGTCGGTAGAGAAGAGACGCTCCTTTTCCCAGCCTGTCACCGATTCCGCCACCAATGCCGAATATTTTTCATATCCTGCGAATGCAGCCTGAAGCAGTCTTCTGACGAAAGCCTTGTCGCTCTCCACGCCCTCTCCCTTGAGCATCTCGCTCTGATACAGAGGGATAAGGCTCCACGACTCTCCTTTGGCAAATCCCTTGAACGACTTGCAGCACCATGTGAGGGCATATGCAAGGTCGTCATTCCAATAAAGAGACTTTTCCTCAAGAATCTGCTCGAGTTCCTCGCTGTCGACGAATTCCTCTTCGAAGATTTTCGTGAAGAGACGGCAGTCCTCTGCAAGAGACCTTTCCGGGGACGCCATGTATTCTGCGAAATATTCCTTTGAAGCGACAGAGGTCATGATCTTTTTAAGGAGAAGGTCATACTGGCCCCAACCGAACTTCTTCTTCTCAAACACCTTCCGGAAGTCCACATCCTCGTCAAGAAGTTTCGCAAGGGCATTCTCAGCGAACTTCATGTTAGGGTTTCTTTCCTCTTCTGTGGGATTGAACTTTGCCTTGGCAGCCTCGATCCTGTCGCGGGCGATCTTCGTCAGCGGCGACACTATGCCGAGCATATAGATATAGAGATCCCTGGTGGCCTCGCATGACTGCTCGAGTTGAGATTCCGCCTGAGCAAGCGACATGTTTCCGGACAAGACGCTGCTGTAGAGCACCTTAAAGGCCTTGATCCTCAAAATTCTTCTGTTAAGCATGTTTTTATTTAAAAATTTATGCAAAGATACACTCATTTTTCAGAAAAAAGCCTAACTTTGTGAAGATTTACATAAAAAAAGACATGCTATGTATAGTGAGGATTATGATGGAGCAAATGCTCAGGAGCGTTCAGGTGAGGATATCTTCTCAAAACCTGTAAGAGCGGGAAAGCGTACATACTTCTTTGACGTCAAGGCTACAAAAGGCAACGACTACTACCTGACGATCACAGAAAGCAAGCGCAAGGTAGACAACAACGGTCATTTCGCCTATGACAAGCACAAGATCTTCCTCTATAAAGAAGACTTTGAAAAGTTCACTGAAGGCCTTGAGGAAGTTATCCGTTACATCAAGACAAACTGCCTTAAGGACGAGCGCCGTTCTGGTGACAACTTCACCGATGTGGAATTTGAAGAGCTTTAACATCAATACAAAGGATGGCCGAAAGCCATCCTTATTGTTTATATGACATTATGAAGAATTACGGATTCATTCGGGCAGCGGCTTCTGTACCGTCAGTCAGAATCGCCGACCCGAATTACAACACTGCCGGGATATGCCGTCTTGCAGGCGAGGCATCTGACAAGGAAGCGTCGCTTGTGGCATTCCCTGAACTGTCTTTGACCGGATACACATGCGGAGACCTCTTCGCCATGAGCCCTCTTGCAGACGCAGCGGAAGAAGGCGTGAGAAAGATCGTGCAATTCAGCCGTGGCAAGACCATCACGATAGTCGTCGGAGCCCCCGTACCGTACAGGAGCCGTCTTTACGACTGCGCTGTCGTGATCAGGAACGGAAATGTCTGCGGCATAGTACCAAAGGTCTGTCTGTCATCGGCAGAAAGCAGATTCTTTGCTTCCGGAAGCGATTTCCTGTCGCAGGATGTCCGTAATGACGGCACTTTGCTCCGCAACGGAAAGGACTTCGTCCGCGAAGGCTTCTGCGGCGAGATAAGGTATGCCGGCCAAAGGTGCAACATATCTCCGAACCTTCTCTTCGGCATCGGAGAATGTACCTTCGCCGTGGAAGTGGGCGACGACCTTCGCGCGCCTGTGCCGCCGTCATCATTCCACGCACTTCAGGGCGCGCAGATCATCGTGAACATCTCCGCAGACAAGGAGACTCTTTCAAGAAACCAAGACAGAAAAGCCCTGCTCAGAAGGCACTCCTCCTCATCCGTTTGCGGATATGTATATGCCTCCGCAGGCTTCGGCGAATCGACTCAGGACAATGTCTTTGCAGGATCGGCGTCGATATGGGAAAACGGAGAGTGCCTTGCAGAAAACGAAAGATACAGCATGACACCTTCCCTCATCGTTGCGGACATTGACGCAGAATATATTGAAGTGACCAGGAGAAGGACTCCTTATTTCAGGAATGTCTCCCCTGCCGGCACTGATGCATCTTCATACTACAGGCTTTACAGCAGGACAAAACTCGGAGCGCCATCTGAAACCGATTTCGAAAAAGACCTTCTCAGATATGTAGAGCCTCATCCGTTCGCTCCTGAAAAGGATATGGACAGGGTTTGCAGGGAGGCTGTCTCCATCCAGGTGACCGCCCTCTGCGGCAGACTTTCGAGGATCGGTTCAAAGGCTGTGATGGGCATATCGGGAGGTCTGGACAGCACTCTTGCCCTCATCGTAGCAGCCCTTGCTTTTGACAGGCTCAACGAGACCTGCAGCGACGGAAAGTGGTCGCGCAGCAACATCATCGGAGTCACAATGCCGGGGTTCGGCACGACTTCACGCACGAAGAACAACGCATGGGATCTCATGGAAGCGCTCGGGATCACCAGCAGGGAGGTTCCTATCGGCAAGGCTGTAGAGCAGCACTTTATGGATATAGACCATGATCCGTCCGTCCAAGACGCGACATACGAGAATTCTCAGGCTCGTGAAAGAACCCAGATCCTCATGGACATAGCAAACCAGACGGGAGGCATCGTCGTAGGTACAGGAGACCTTTCGGAACTGGCGCTCGGATGGGCGACATACAACGGAGACCATATGTCGATGTACGGAGTCAATGCCGGCATTCCTAAGACATTGGTACGCAGTCTGGTGAAATGGGCGGCGGAGAACTGTTTCGATGATTCGGAGAAGAACGGAAGAAGTGTCAGAGACATCCTTCTGGACATTTCCGACACTCCTATCAGTCCTGAACTTCTTCCCGCGAATGACAAAGACGAGATCCTGCAGGTCACTGAAGACCTGGTCGGACCTTACGAACTGCATGATTTCTTCCTCTGGAATTTCATGAAGAACGGCTTTGCCCCTGAGAAGATCCTTTTCCTCGCAAAGAAAGCCTTCTGTAATTACAACGAAGAGACCATCCAGAAATGGCTGAAGACATTCATCAGACGCTTCTTCAATCAGCAGTTCAAGAGGTCATGCATGCCTGACGGCCCGCAAGTCACAGAAGTGACTCTCTCCCCTCGCGGAGGATGGGCAATGCCTTCCGACGCCTGGAGCGACACCTTCAGCAATAAGATCTAAAGAGAAGCAATTATCTTGGTGAAGAGGGTGGTCATTTTGTCGGCGGCAGCATCGGCAGCAACGACCACATCATCGCCGTCATTAACATAATCTTCAGCATAGTCGTCATGCGCTTCATTTGTGATGACCGACATTCCGAACACAGGGATGTCCGAATGGCGCGCCACGATCACTTCAGGAATCGTCGACATTCCTACAGCGTCGGCACCGATAAGACGGTAATACTTATACTCGGCAGGGGTCTCATAAGTCGGGCCTGTGCTTGCGAAATAGACACCGCTCTTGAGCTCATATCCAAGACCTGCCGCGATCTCGAACGCCCTCATCCTCAACTGTTTGTCATACGGACGGGTCATATCAGGAAATCGCGGTCCGAATTCTTCCATATTCGGGCCGATCAGAGGATTCGGAAGATGGCTTATATGATCCGTGATCACCATCATATCTCCGACCTTGAACTCGAAATTGACGCCTCCTGCGGCATTTGACACAAACAGATACTGTATGCCGAGAACCTTCATCACACGGATAGGAAGGGTCACGAGTTCCATTGGATACCCTTCATAATAATGGAAACGTCCCTGCATGGCGACAACGAACTTGCCGCCAAGTTCTCCCGCGATGAAATTTCCCTTATGGCCGACAGCGGTAGACATAGGGAAACCCGGTATCTCCTTATACGGGATCACGACAGGATTCTCTATCTTATCTGCAAGTTTGCCCAGACCGCTGCCCAGGACAATGCCGGCAAACGGTTTTCTTCCGTCAAGTTTCGCTGCGATATAATCGGCAGCCTTCATGATCTTTTCAACTCTTGGGTCCATATTGTTCTGTTTATATAAATTTTCTGGCGGCCGCGATGATTTCCTTTTCGCCGGGAACGACACGTCCGCGCATGACGAAACGGCCGTCGCATATGACTGAATCGACGCAGTCGGAATGGGCTGAATATACGAGGTTGGCCTCAAAAGAACCCGGGGACAGGAACTGATAATTGTCCGTATCTATGATAAGGATGTCCGCCAGAGCGCCTTCCTCAATCCTTCCGATGTCAAGGCCGAGTCCTTTGCCGGCATTGGCCGTAGCCATATCCAGAAGTTCCGGAAGCGGCATCGCCGAAGGATCATCACGCCACGCCTTCTGGATCATCGCGGAAGTCTTCATGGTCTCGAGCATGTCGAGATTGTTTGAAGACGCGCATCCGTCAGTACCAAGGCAGATATTGGCCCCGGCATCACGCAACTCATTGTATCTGAACCTGTAGCCGGAGGCCAGCTTAAGGTTTGAATTGACATTATGAACGCAGGTCACCCCCCTCTTTCCAAGTATCTCCACATCTTCATCCGACACCCAGAGCGTATGCGCCGCCACCACATCAGGGCCAAGGACTCCGAGTCTGTCGAGATACACCACAGGCGAGACCCCATGCTGCGCGAGACAGTCATCCACTTCCTTGCGGGTCTCCGAAAGATGTATATGGATCTTCAGCCCTCTCTTTCGGGCAAAATCCGTTGCCCAAAGAATCATTGGTTCGCTGACTGAATATATTGCATGGATCGCGATCGCGAATGTGGCAAGAGGGCCCCAGGTTCCTGCCTGGTCATACATCTGCTCGCACTGGACTTTCTGACGCTCGCTTTCGAGAGGGTCGTTGCGGTCACAGATGACATAGGCCAGAACGGAACGGAGTCCGAGTTCGGACGCCGCCTTATACGCCATAGGCATGTGCCAGTAATGGTCGTTGAAGGTCGTGGTGCCTGTCTTTATCATTTCCAGACATGCGACCTTCGTGGCATGATAGACATATCCGGCATCGATCCTTGATTCAATGTCCCATATCCTGTCGATCCATTCGTGGAAGACGATATCCTCTCCGACTCCCCTCATCATCGACATGCCTGCATGGGTGTGCATGTTCACGAAGCCCGGCAGGGCGGTCTTGCCTTCGCAACATACAATTTCGCAGTCCTCATGACTTATCGAACCGACAGGGCCCACCTTTGCGATGCGGTTGCCGTCGATCAGGATATCCGACTTTACACCTTTATCAAATATATCTTTTAACAATATCTTACCCATAATCAAATGCCGTTAAGTGTTCAAAGTTATATAAATTTTCCGATAAATCATCTTATTCTCATACTTGGCTGATATTTTTTCAACATTATTTGATAATCCGACAAAAAACCCTTACATTTACTACGATTTTGAAACGATTTTTCCAGATCGGGTTTAAAATTGATTGCAAAGACATCCAGTATAACTAACAAACCAAAAACTATATCATAATGGCATTTAAAGGAGCAATCGAAGTCGACACACAGAAATGCAAAGGATGTGGAGTATGTGTAGAGAACTGTCCGACCAAGAGCATCGAACTCGCAAAGATGGTCAACAGCAAAGGTTATCATTATGCCGAGATGGTAGGAGACGCCTGCATAGGATGTTCAAACTGTGCGATAGTCTGCCCGGACTCGGTGATTACTGTTTACAGAGTTAAAATCTAATGGATATGGCAGAGAAAATTTTGATGAAAGGAAACGAAGCGATTGCCATATCGGCAATCCGCAACGGTGCGGACGGATACTTCGGTTATCCTATCACTCCGCAGTCTGAGGTCATGGAAACCCTCATGAAGGAAAGACCTTGGCTCACAACAGGAATGGTTGTGCTTCAGGCCGAGAGCGAGACCTCGTCGATCAACATGGTATACGGCGGCGCATGCTGCGGAAAGAAGGTGATGACTTCTTCGAGTTCGCCGGGAATCAGCCTCATGTGCGAAGGACTCAGTTACCTCGCCGGTGCAGAACTCCCTTGTGTTGTGGTGAACTGCCAGCGCGGCGGTCCTGGTCTCGGAACCATCCAGCCAAGCCAGAGTGACTACAACCAGTGCGTTAAGGGCGGCGGACACGGTGACTACAACGCCATCGTCCTCGCGCCGGCTTCAGCGCAGGACATGTACGACTTCGTGGACTGGGGATTCGACCTCGCATTCAAGTACCGCACTCCTGTGATCATCCTTGCCGACGGTATCATAGGCCAGATGATGGAGAAAGTGGAACTCCGCCCTGAAAAGCCTCGTATGACAAAGGAGGAACTCCTCAAGGTTGCCCCATGGGCCACTACAGGAAAGACTGCCGACAGACCGTACAATGTCATCACATCCCTTGCCCTTGAGTCTGACGTGCAGGAGAAGTTCAACCGGAAACTTGCTGCAAAATATGAGGTGATCAAGGAGAACGAAGTGAAGTATGAGACATACATGACTGAAGATGCCGAGTATGTGTTCGTGGCATTCGGATGTTCGTCACGTATCTGCGAGGCGGTTGTGGACCAGCTCCGTGAGGAAGGCATAAAGGCAGGTCTCCTCAGACCTGTGACCCTCTTCCCGTTCCCTGTAAAGAAACTTCAGGAACTTTCAGGACAGGTGAAGAGCATGATGACAGTCGAACTGAACCTCGGCCAGATGGTGGACGACGTGAGACTTGCAGTCAACGGCGCATGCCCGGTAGGCTTCTACGGAAGACAGGGAGGAAACATCTACACACCTGACGAGATCGTGGCAGAATTCAAGAAGTTCAACAATCTGAAATAAGACAACCATGAATATAGAAGACATCAAGAAACCCGAGAACATCGTCTACAAGAAGACTCCTCTTCTGACCGACAATGTAATGCACTATTGTCCGGGATGTTCTCATGGCACTGTCCACAAACTCGTCGCAGAAGTAATCGAGGAAATGGGCATCCAGGAGGAGACAATCGCGATCAGCCCTGTAGGCTGCTCCGTATTCGCATACAACTATATCGACGTAGACTGGCAGCAGGCAGCCCATGGCCGTGCACCAGCCCTCGCCACTGCGACAAAACGCCTCAATCCTGAGAAATATGTGTTCACATACCAGGGAGACGGTGACCTTGCTTCAATCGGTACAGCAGAGATCATCCATGCATGCAGCCGCGGAGAGAACATCGTCGTCATCTTCATCAACAACGGTATTTATGGTATGACAGGAGGTCAGATGGCACCTACCACGCTTCTCGGAATGAAGACCGCCACCACTCCTTACGGCCGTGATGCGAAACTCAACGGCTTCCCTCTCGTACTTGCTCCTATGATCGCACAACTCGACGGTACCGCATTCATCACAAGACAGTCGGTACACACCGCAGTGGCGGCGCGCAAGGCCAAGGCAGCGATCCGCAAGGCCTTCGAATACAGCCAGAAGGGCATCGGACTTTCATTCGTCGAGATCGTTGCGACCTGCAACTCCGGATGGAAGATGAGCCCGACTGCAGCAAACAAGTGGATGGTGGAGAACATGTTCCCTAAATATCCGCTCGGTGACATCAAGGACGTTTTAAAACAAGAGTAATCATGAAAGAAGAGATAATCATTGCAGGATTCGGAGGACAGGGCGTCCTCTCTATGGGAAAGATTCTTGCCTACTGCGCCATCATGCAGGACATGGAGGTGACCTGGATGCCATCATACGGTCCGGAGATGCGCGGAGGTACGGCAAATGTCTGCGTGATCGTCAGCGACAAGAAGATCAGTTCCCCTATCGTGACTAAGTACGACACAGCCATCATCCTTAACCAGCAGTCACTCGACAAATTCGAGAGCAGTGTCAAGCCGGGCGGTCTCCTCATCTACGACCCTAATGGCATCATCAACCCTCCTACAAGGACAGACATCAAGATCTGCAAGATCGACGCGATCAATGTTGCCGCTCAGGTGGGTAATGCAAAGGTTTACAACATGGCGGTGATGGGCGCATATCTCAAGATCAAGCCTATCGTATCGTTCGACAACATCGACAAGGGACTTGCCAAGTGCATCCCTGCACGCTATGCAGACCTTATCGCGCTCAACAAGACCGCTATCGAGGAAGGAATGAAAGCCGTTGAAGAACTTTAATTCCCTTAACATACATCAAACTGCTTTGATTTGCTCAAATTATTTTGAGAAATCAAAGCAGTTTGTTATTTTTGCAGGGTAGGTTTAATCTGTAATGCGATGCTTGATACGATAAAGCAGAAAATACAGCAGCTGATCGCTGCTTACGAAGCGGAGAAAGCGGAACGCATCCGCCTCCAAAGCGCTCTGGATCAGGCGACAGCACAGAACGAAGCCTATGTAAAGCAGATAACAGAGTTAGAGAGACAGATTGATAACCTGAAACTTGCAGAAGCATTCAAGGCCGGCGCCACAGGCAGTCCGGAGGCGAAGAAGAAGATAAACAGCCTGATGAAGGAGATAGACAGGTGTATTGCATTAATGGAGGGATAATATGGCAGAGCAGAGCATCAAGATAAAGATTGCGGGCCGCGAGTTCCCTCTCAAGGTGAATTCACCTGAGCATGAGGAGATCATCAGAAAGGCGGCAGATGACATAAAGAAGATGACAGAGGCTTATCAGGCCAGGTTCACCGACAAACCGATGGTGGAGATTCTGTCACTTGTGGCATTGAATGTGTGTATATCCAACGTATCTCTCAACAGGCAGATCAAGGATCTGAAGATGGGAGAGGAGGCTCTTGCAAAAGAAATTACAGGTTATCTGGCGAATATTGACAAGAATAGCCGTTAGTTACATTTTTTGCTGAAATCAACACTAATAATGTAACCGGGACTACTCGGATGGCGATGACGGACCTATGTGACCCTCAGGGGGATTCCGCAATGCGGGACGGAGGATTTCAGAACCTTTTATCCGGAGCCCAAATCTTATTTTTAAGATTTTCTGACAAACTTGCTAACGGCTTTTTAACAATAACTTGACCGGTCTGCTTGAAGTGCGGCCGGTCATTTTTTGTGAAACTTAAACCAATATATATATGAATATAGCAATCAATATTTTGTGTGCAGTACTCGGCGCCGTAGCAGCGCTCGGAACTTACATATTTGTCCGCAGAATAATTCTGAAAGGACAGAAGGAAGACATCATCAAGAAGGCGGAACTTGAGGCAGAGAGCATCAAGAAGGAAAAGATCTTCCAGGCAAAGGAGAAGTTTCTCCAGCTCAAGAGCGAGCATGAGCAGTACATCAACGAGAAGAACAAGCAGATCAGTGATGTAGAGAACCGTCTGAAGCAGAAGGAGAACAGTCTGAACCAGCAGAATTCCGAACTCGGACGCAAGAACAAGGAAGCTGATGCCATCAGAGAGAATCTCAAGGCACAGGTGGAGATCGCCACAAAGAAGTCTGAGGAATACGAAAAACTTCGTCAGGATGCGATAAAGCAGATCGAAAACATCGCAGGTCTCACTGCAGCCGAGGCCAAGAACCACCTCATGGAAAGCATGAAGGCAGAGGCGAGGACTCAGGCGCAGTCATATATAAACGACATGATGGACGAAGCTCGTCTCACAGCATCAAAAGAGGCTAAACGTATCGTCATCAACACAATACAGAGAACAGCATCTGAGACCGCAATCGAAAACGCTGTCACAGTATTCCACATCGAAAGCGATGAGATCAAGGGCCGCATCATCGGTCGTGAAGGACGTAACATCCGCGCTCTTGAGGCAGCTACAGGAGTCGAGATTGTCGTAGACGATACTCCTGAGGCTATTCTCCTTTCTGCATTCGATCCGGTAAGAAGGGAGGTTGCGCGTCTTGCCCTCCACCAGCTCGTCATCGACGGACGTATCCACCCTGCCCGCATCGAGGAAGTGGTGGCAAAGGTTCAGAAGCAGCTCGAGGACGAGATCATGGAGACCGGTAAGAGGACCTGCATCGACCTCGGCATCCACGGCATGCATATCGAACTCGTGAAACTGATCGGTCGTATGAAATACCGCTCTTCATACGGACAGAACCTCCTCCAGCACGCAAGAGAAGTCGCAAACATCTGTGCTACAATGGCTTCAGAACTCGGACTCAATCCTAAGACCGCAAAGCGCGCAGGACTTCTCCATGATATCGGAAAGGTTTCAGACGAGGATCCTGAACTTCCACATGCTATTCTCGGTATGAAACTGGCCGAGAAATACAAGGAGAAGCCGGAGATCTGCAACGCCATCGGTTCACACCACGAAGAGATCGAGATGACTTCTATCATTTCTCCTCTCGTGATGGTCGGAGACGCCATTTCAGGTGCACGTCCTGGTGCCCGTCGTGAGGTCATCGAGTCATACATAAAGAGACTCAAGGATATGGAGAATATCGCTCAGTCATACCCTGGTGTGACAAAGACATATGCGATCCAGGCTGGTCGTGAACTCCGCGTCATCGTAGGTGCAGACCAGGTGACAGACCAGGATGCAGAGTCACTGTCAACAGAGATAGCAAGAAAGATCCAGGAGGAGATGGTTTATCCCGGACAGGTGAAGATCACCGTCATCCGTGAAACAAGATCGGTAGCATTCGCAAAATAATAATAAATTGATATGAAAAGATTAACGACAATGCTCGCAGCCATCCTGCTTTGCGCTGCGGCCTTTGCCCAAGGCCAACTCGTGACATGGTCATCCCATGTAGAGAAGGCAGCCGGAGATGTATGCAAAGTGGTCTTCACAGGAAAGATCGCAGAAGGATATCACACCTACACCCTCGCAGATGAATTCTCTGCTACAGAATTCATGGACGCAGCGGTGGAAGGCGGTGAACTCGTAGGATCGCCTTACGAACTCAGTACTCCGGTCGAAGGGACTGATGAATTCGGAGATCCTGCAAAACACTATTATGACGAAATCGTTATCGCACAGGATGTGAAGGTAACTTCTGAGAAGGCAGTCTTCTCAGGAACCATATTTACGAATGCATGTACAGGCGGTGCATGCAAGGCAGAGTATTACGACTTCAATGTTACTGTCGATCCTGCTGTAGCAGCCGCTCCTTCACAGGAAGTCACTGTCTCAAGCACTGATGAGCCTGCTGAGAAGAAAGGAAATATATGGGGACTTATCCTCGAGGCCATCCTCTGGGGATTCGCTATGCTTCTTACCCCATGTGTCTTCCCTATGGTACCTATGACCGTATCATTCTTCATGAAGGGATCTGAGAATGTGGCTCAAGGAAGGTTCAAGGCATCTATGTACGGAATCTTCATCGTTCTCCTCTACACTGTTCCTATCTCCGTGATCATAATGCTCACAAGGATCATCGGAGGCGATGCAGTGACTGCCGACATCTTCAACTGGCTTTCAACACACTGGCTTCCTAACCTCATCTTCTTTGCAGTGTTCATGGTATTTGCTGCTTCTTTCTTCGGAGCATTCGAGATCACTCTTCCTCAGTCTATCGTGAACAAGAGCGACAAGGGTTCCGACAAGAAGGGACTTGCAGGCGTATTCTTCATGGCACTGACCCTCGTGCTTGTATCATTCTCATGCACAGGTCCTATCGTGGGTTCAGTCCTCATCAAGTCCACTCAAGGTGAATTCTGGGAGCCTATGGTGACAATGCTTGCCTTCTCGGTGGCATTCGCTCTTCCATTTACAGTTCTCGCATTCTCACCTTCACTTCTCAAGAAGTTCAAGCAGAGCGGCGGCGGATGGCTTAATTCTGTAAAGGTCGTGCTTGGTTTCGTGGAAATAGCCCTCGGTCTCAAGTTCCTGAGTGTCGCTGACCAGACATACCACTGGGGTATCCTCGACAGAGAGGTATATCTCGCAATCTGGATTGTAGTGTTCACTCTTCTTGGACTCTATCTTCTCGGCAAGATCCGCTTCGAGCATGACGAACCTGTGGAGCATCTTTCAGTGACTCGCCTTATTCTTGCAATCGCGGTATTCTCATTCGTGGTATACCTCATCCCCGGAATGTGGGGAGCGCCTCTGAAGGCCCTGTCAGGATACATGCCTCCTATTTCGACTCAGGATTTCGTGCTTCAGTCCGGCTCCGGAGTTCAGGTAAGCGATGCTTCATGTGCAGTCTGCGATGATGCAGTTCCTTCAGTGGATTCAAAATACGGTCTTCACCTTCCTCACGGTCTCAACGGATACTTCACCCTTGAGGAGGGACTTGCCGCAGCAAAGAAGGCAGGCAAGCCGGTATTCGTAGATGTGACAGGACATGGCTGCGTAAACTGTCGCGAGATGGAGGCACGTGTATGGAGCGCTCCTGCAGTTCTCAACATGCTCAAGAACGACTTTGTCATTGTAGCGCTTTACACAGATGACAAGCAGAAACTTGACAAGGACGAGTGGGTTACAGATCCTGAGACCGGCAAGGTCTACAAAGATCTTGGAAGGGCTAACTCCTACATTGCCCGTACCAACTGGAATGTCAATGCTCAGCCTAACTATGTGCTCCTCTCCCCTGACGGAGAGATTCTGGTTCCTGTCCGTGGCTATGACCTGTCAGTCGACGGCTTTGTGGACTTCCTCCAGAGCGGACTTGACGCTTACAAAGCAAAGTAAAATACCAAAATAATAACGAAAACGGATGTGGCTCGCTTCGCAGAAGCATAGTGAAATGCTTCGCTCGACCACATCCGTTTTCGTTATTGATTATAAGAGAACAGGTAGTGCTATTCCGACCAGTCGGAGAAGGCGTCCATGATGACGGTAGGGCGGCCGTCTTCGGTGAAGGCGCCGAGTTTATATTGCGACGGCTTGCATTCCGGCTCCCAGTAGAAGACGCCCTTGCAGCGGCCGTTCGTCTCGTTGATTGATTCTCTGATGACACGAGCCAACTGACTGCGGCTTCTTTCAAGTCTTGCAGGATCATCCTCATCGACCAGGAAGCCTGTCTCGACTATCATCACATCGCATCCGAACTTCTCGCTCACATAGCGGATGTTCTCGATGCAGTCGGTGATGGTCTGGTCTTCATCAGTGCGGAACCCTCCGTCGAGAGCCCAATATGGATATAAGGACATTCCGATCATATCCCACTTGGCTCCATTGTCCTTGAGTACTCCGAGATTGAAGTCATAGAGATCTTTGTCGAAACCGTTGTCGAGGTGGACCATGACGATGGCATCAGGGAAGACACTCTTGCAGGCATCGTATCCAGTTGCGAAGAATCCCGCATACTGCTCAGGATTGTTGACGACATGTCCCATGGACTCGATGATGGTGGTGTTGCCGTTCTCGTCAAGTTCAGGCCAACCTCTTTCATTCGACTTCACTGTCCAGAGAAAACCGTTACGGGTCTCGTTTCCGACCTGGATCCACTTTGGCTCGATGCCGTTATCCTTCAGATACTGAAGCACTTCGACCGTATGACCGGCAAGGTCCTGTTTCATCTGCTCGTAACTGTGACCGCTCCAAGAGGCAGGGATGTTCTGTTTGGCAGGGTCTGCCCACCAGTCACTGTAATGGAAGTCAAGAAGGATTTCCATATCCAGAGCCTTCGCCCTGAGGCACTTGACAAGAAGATCTTCTTTGCTGCACCAGTTGCCATGCTTGGACGGATCCACCCAGACACGATGGCGCACCGCATACAGACCAAGTTCCTTCATCAGGGCAGTACACTCCCTCTCCTGTCCTTCGTTATTGTAGAACTTATAACCTTTCGACTCATATTCCGTACACCATCCGATGTCGGCACCGAGCCAGAATTCCGGTTCCTGATTCTGCTTCTTGCATGAAACAAGCGCAAAAGAAAGCAGCAATGCTAAGTAAAATGACTTTTTCATAGATCGGATATTATGAATATATTGCAGATTGAAGCACTTCAGTCAGGGTCGGATGGGTGTGGATGACGCCGGCAAATTCCTCTATCGTGGCCTTGCGGGTAATCAGGGCACAAGCCTCCTGAACGATATCTGAGGCATGAGGGCCATAGAGATGGCATCCGAGAACCCTTCCGGGAACATGGCCAGGAACAGGCTCGGCACCTTCCTTCGGTTCAGACGCCACCACGATCTTGCAGAATCCGTCTGTCTCCCCCATCGTCACCGCCTTTCCGTTCGCACGGAAGAAGGACTTCAGACATTTGACAGGGATTCCCGCCTCCTTGCATTCGTCCTCGGTCATTCCGACGCAGGCAGCCTCAGGAGATGTAAATACGGCAGCAGGCATCACAGACAGATCGACATTATTTTCGACACCCATGATATGGTCGAGGGCGACAATACCCTGGAAGGTCGCGGCATGGGCAAGCATCATCAGTCCGTTCACATCACCGATCGCATAGATATGAGGTATGTTGGTCTGCATCACTTCATTCACGGCAACACCGCGACGGGTCGTCTCCACTCCTGCTGCTTCGAGATTGAGTCCGGCGAAATTGGCCTTTCGTCCGACGGCCATCAGGACCTTGTCCGCTTCGACAACTTCTTCCTTTCCCTTTCGCAAATATGTCACCCGATAAGAAGCAGATTCCTCGACTTCGCTCGGAATGACAGGGTCTATTCCAGTCACCTGAGCCTGGGTGCATATTTCTATTCCCCTTTTGCCAAGGCTTTGCTTGAGACGTTTCGCAAGATCGGTATCAAATCGAGGAAGGATGTCCTTGCAATATTCAAGGACAGTAACCTCACTTCCGAAACTGCGGAAGATGGATGCGAATTCTAGGCCTATGACACCGCCGCCGATGACACACAAACGCTTCGGAACAGAGTCGATATCAAGAATCTCACGGGAAGTAAGGATACCGGGAAGATCTGCTCCGGGCACAGGCAGGGACGCTGATACCGAGCCTGTCGCTATGATTATGTAGTCGGCGGTGTACTCAGATGTCTCGACAACGACAGTACGAGCATCTTTGAAGGAGGCCTTTCCATGCACAAGGGTGATGTTCTTATGACCGAGGAGGCCTTCCACTCCGCCGCGGAGTTGCTCGAGCACCTGGTTCTTTCTCGTGACGACGGCATTGAAATCAAAGCCATATGAAAGACCTGTCACACCGAATGTTTCCGCCTCCTTGAGACCATCCAGGACCTCGGCGTTCTTGCAGAATGCCTTGGTAGGGATGCATCCTTCATTGAGGCATGTGCCACCGACATGGTCTGCTTCAATAAGAGTGACTTCGACTCCCCTGTCAGCGGCAAGCAGGGCGGTTTCATATCCGCCCGGCCCCGCACCGATTATAATTATCTTCATAAATACAATTAATTCATATCCTTGTATCTGAGTACCGGCTGTCGCGCAGCGGTAGTCTCGTCAAGACGGCGGACCGGAGTCGTGTGAGGCGCTGTCTTGAGAGATTCCGGATCTGCAATCGCTTCTGCTGCGATATGCTTCATGATCTCGATGAAACCGTCCAATGTCTCCTTCGACTCAGTCTCCGTCGGCTCGATCATGATAGACTGATGGAAGAGCAGAGGGAAGTAGATGGTCGGCGCATGGAAACCATAATCCAGAAGCCTCTTTGCGATGTCAAGAGTCGTCACGCCAGTTGACTGGTCGAGCAGACCGTCAAACACGAACTCATGCTTGCACACTGCAGGGATCGGCAGTTTGTAGCAATCCTTCAGAGATTCCTTGATATAGTTCGCTCCGAGAACAGCAAGAGGGCCCACCATTCTGATATTCTGCTTACCTAGCATAAGGATATATGTATATGCCCTCAGGAGCACGCCGAAATTGCCCATGAATCCGGATATCTGACCACAGGCCTGACAGCCGCACTTGCATGTTCCATCAGCGATGTAGAGACTTCCGTCCTCCGCCTCCATGACCTTCGGTACAGGAAGATGAGGGACAAGATGGGCTGCGACTCCGACAGGGCCTGAACCGGGACCACCGCCGCCATGAGGAGTCGAGAATGTCTTATGGAGATTCAGATGGAGTACATCAAATCCCATATCTCCGGGACGTACGACACCCATCAGTGGGTTCATGTTGGCTCCGTCATAATAAAGAAGTCCGCCGCACTCATGGACAAGTGCCGCGATCTCCTTGATATCCTTCTCAAAAAGACCCAGTGTATTAGGATTGGTCATCATGATACCTGCAATGGTGTCGTCGAGCAGAGGCTTGAGGTCCTCGACGTCAACGAGTCCAGCCGCATTTGACTTCACCTGCACGATTTCAAGGCCGCAGACCGCCGCTGAGGCAGGATTGGTGCCATGGGCACTGTCCGGGACGATGATGCGGGTACGCTTGAGATCACCGCGTGCGATATGATACTGGCGGATGACCATGAGGCCGGTGAGTTCGCCGTGGGCTCCGGCAAAAGGATCCAGAGTAAACTCAGCCATACCTGTGATGGCCGACAATGCATGAGCAAGGTCCTTGTACAGTCTGAGGGCTCCCTGCACTGTGGAAGCAGGCTGGAGCGGGTGCAGGCCTGCAAAGGCAGGCATGGCAGCGATCTCTTCGTTGATCTTCGGATTGTACTTCATGGTACAACTTCCGAGAGGATAGAATCCGGAATCAACGCCGAAGTTCATCTGAGAAAGATTTGTATAATGGCGCACCACATCAAGTTCGCTCACCTGAGGAAGAGCCGGGGCAGCAGCACGTCTGAGGCCTGCAGGAAGTTCCGAAACAGAATTCTCCCACTTGTTGGCCGGCAAGGAATATCCTCGTCTTCCTGCCTTGGAAAGATCAAAGATCAGTTTATCGTAGTACTTCATCGCTGTTCCTCCATATTTAAAAGATCCTTCGCTTCGCTCAGGATGACAGATGAGAGATATTCAACAACGGCATCGATGTTTTCCTTCGACACCTTTTCCGTAACGCAGAAATTGACAAGGCCATTCTCCACCTCGACAGCACCGAACACGCCGATGAGCATCAGAGCATCCTGGAGCCTATCTACAGGAACGAGAGACTTGAGCGTGAACTCCTTGAGGAAAGGCTTGTCGAACGCTTTCTCGAAAAGACCTGTCTCAAGAAGTCTGTCATGCAGATAATGCGCTCCGCCATAGCAGAGTTCATTCACTTCACGAAGTCCCTCCGGCCCCATAAGCGACATGTACACAGTCACATAGAGAGCCATAAGAGACTGGTTCGAACAGATGTTGCTGGTCGCCTTCTCACGACGGATATGCTGCTCGCGTGCCTGAAGAGTCAGAACATAGGCACGTTTTCCGTCCACATCCTTTGTCGCACCTACGATTCTTCCCGGAAGTTTGCGCACATGATCCTTCGTACATGCGAGGAAGCCGACATACGGACCGCCGAAGCAAAGAGGGACTCCGAGGCTCTGCGAGTCTCCACATACGATATCCGCTCCCCATTCGCCAGGGGTCTTGATGACCGCAAGGGATGACGGGTCGGAATATACCATAAGAAGGCCCTTCTGAGCATGCACGGCATCAGCAAAGCCTGTCATATCCTCGATCACACCGTATCTGTTTATGCCCGGCACAAGAACTCCGGCCACATCACCGGCAGCAAGTTCAGCAAGCAGGGCGCCATATGAAGTCTGACCGTCCTGGCAAGGAATGAATCCAAGTTCCACACCATTGAACTTTGCGTAAGTCCTCACTACTTTCAGCACCTGCGGAAGAAGCCCCTCGGAAAGAAGGACACGTGTCTTCTTCCTGGTAGCCGCCATAGCCATCATCATGGCCTCTGCGGCAGCGGTGGCACCGTCGTACATCGAAGCATTGGTGCAGTCCATTCCGGTGAGTTCCGTGATCATGGACTGATACTCGAAAATATATCTGAGAGTACCCTGAGAGACCTCAGGCTGATATGGAGTATAGGCAGTGAGGAATTCCGAACGGGAGATGATGTGCGGAATCACTGCAGGAGAATAATGGTCATAAGCGCCAAGACCGCACAAGCAGAAAAGGGTTGTGTTCTGCTCTGCAAGTTCTTCGAAATACTGACGGACCTCATGCTCTGACATAGCATCAGGAAGGTCATACTCCTTATGATAGATGACGTCCTGAGGGACATCGGAGTAGAGATCCTCGAGGGATCCTGCTCCGATTCTGTCCAGCATCCGGCGTATGTCATCTTCCGTATGTGGAAAATAAGCGAATGCCATAAGCGTATGTTTTATTCGTCAGCACACATTGCCTCGTATGCGGCTGCATCCATGAGAGCCTCAAGTTCCGAAGGATCGTTCATCTCCACCTTCATGATCCAGTTGGCGAAAGCATCCTGGTTGAGAAGTTCCGGAGCATCCTCAAGTTCCTCGTTGATCTCGACAACAGTACCTGAAACAGGGCTGAAAAGGTCGCTGGCTGCCTTCACGCTCTCGACTGCACCGAACTCCTCGCCTGCTTCGAGTTCATCATCCACCTCAGGCATATCCACATACGAGAGGTCGCCCATGGCATGCTGTGCGAAATCTGTGATGCCGACAACGGCTACATTTCCTTCTACCTTTACCCATTCGTGTGACTCGCTGTAATAGAGTCCTTCAACTGTCTTTGCCATAATTTATTGTATTAAGTGATTATTATTTCTTGTAATTGGTTTCATAGAAACGACGTCTGGTGACGATGCCCGGGAAAACCTTCTTGCGGATGCGGATCTCCACCTGAGTACCAAGTTCGGTGTATGCCTTGTCGACAAGAGCGACGCAGACACTGCGGTCGGTCGAAATCGACCTGTATCCTGTGGTCACAACTCCGACCTGGACTCCGTCCACCTCCACAGGATAGCCTGCGCGAGGAATGGCCTTGTCCTGAAGTTCGATGCCGACACTCTTGCGGGTCAGACCGGCCTCCTTCTGAGCCACAAGGGCATCACGGCCGATGAACTCATCCTTGTCCTTCACCTTGGCGAACATTCCGAGACCGGCCTCCAGAGGAGTGATGTCGTCGGCAAGTTCGTGGCCGTAGAGAGGAAGTCCCGCCTCGAAACGGAGAGTATCACGACATCCGAGTCCGCACGGAACCACGCCCGCCGCCAGAAGAGTATCCCACATCACATTTATGACCTCATGTGGAGCATAGATCTCGAAACCGTCTTCTCCGGTGTAGCCGGTGCGGCTGACGATCATTCTAGATCCTTCGCTTCGCTCAGGATGACATGTGGTTTCATAATAGGTATAGAACCCGAGAGAGGCTGCCTGAGCAAGTCCAAGGGTCTCCACCGCATATTTCTCAGCCTCCGGGCCCTGAAGCGCGATCTGTCCCCACGAATCGGACTCATTGACCACCTTCACGTCATAGCCTTGTGCCTGAGCGCAGATCCACTCATAATCCTTGGCGATATTCGAAGCGTTCACGACAAGGAGATAATGGTCAGGCTCGAACTCCTTATAGACAAGAAGATCGTCGACCGTGCCTCCATCCGGATACAACATCATTCCGTAAAGTATCTTGCCGTCTTCCATTCCCGCTACATTGTTCGAGAAGATATGGTTAACGAAATTCCCGGCATCAGGACCGCTGACGAAAATCTCTCCCATATGCGACACGTCGAACATGCCGGCGCGATGACGGACGGCATTGTGCTCATCCGTGATATTTGTGTACCGGATAGGCATGATGAAGCCTCCGAAAGGGCTCATAAGCGCCCCGAGGGCGACATGCTTGTCATAAAGACAGGTCTTCAATAGATTCTCTTCCATAATCATATCAATGTCAAATATTCATTTTCTATCTGTCCGATCCTTTCTATGTCCTCAGATGTCAGACGTATCTCGCCGTCGCAGAAATGTCCCGTCAGAAAGGCCTTCAAGGAGCCGACTGACCTGAGTGCTTCAGGAACAACGGACATCGAGGAAACATGGTCCGAAATATTGCACACCCTCTGACGGACGGACTCCACGCCGTGCCTCTGAAGTTTCTCCACAGGAGGCCGTATCGCCTCGGTCAATGCATCGAGATCGGTCGAATAAAGGAGAGTGCCATGCACTATGCTCCTGTCCGGCAACTGATGGAATGCATTTCCGCTGACCTTGCGTCCTCCGACAAGGACATCATTCCTCTCCGACCTTTCCGCCGGCAGCCCTGCAGAACACAAAGATGCGGTCAATGCAGAAAGGTACCTGTCAAAGACCGCAGACACATCTCCCCTGCGGGAAATGTATGAAATCATTATGTTTCCTTTATCCGAATAGACACAGCCGCCTCCGCTTCTGCGACGATACACCTGCACGCCATGCCTGCGGCAATAGTCGAAATTGACTTCATTCTCCATGACCTGATTGCGCCCGATGATCACCGTCGGCTCGGACTGCCAGACAAAAAACGCCTCATCATCAAACTTTCCGGCCACATATTCTTCCATAGCCAGATAAAAGATGAGACGCCTCCGACCGCATTCGGGTATGACTATATTCTTCATGTCTGAATTAAAATCTTCCAAATTTAATCAAAAACTATCAAATCCGCAATACAACGGCATCAATTATGTCATGGGCGGGAGGTATTAAAACGGACAGTCATGAAGTTATCTCTCAGAAGCATCTTCAGATGCATGATGGAAGGCGGATACTATCCGACCTTTGAAAAGACGCACATCATCTTTGCGATGGAAGACAATCTCGGCGTGGTAGAATACGAAGAAGGCATCCTGTCCATCCGCCTGTTCTTCTCCATCGACGAGGACACCTGCGAAATGTTCATGGAGGCATCCAACATCACGATGCAGGAGACCTACGGAGTCAAGGGAGTCGTGCTCGACGACATGAAGAACATCATGTTCAGCTGCGAGTTCCCTTGCGACACTGAAAAGGAATTCCGCAAGTTCTTCCCTCGGGGAATAGAACTCATCAATGAAGCACTTGATATCCACAAGGCGGAGATGAAGAAACTCATTCTGGCAGAAAGCATTACCTCCAAGGCATTCACGACAGCCGATGAACCTTCCGAATTCGGATACACATCAGGAAGAAAATTCCTTTCTTGAATATTTTTCGTATATTTGGAACCGGAACATAAACTTATACGGAAATGAGACTTTTCAAGACAATCATCGCAGGACTGTGCCTTGCATCGGCAATCTCCTGCACACAGACTGCAGACAAGACATGCTGCCAGCAGAAAAACGGCACCATCGAGACCATCATGGCCCGCAGAAGCATCAGGAACTACAAGCAGGTGCCTGTAGGCCGCGACACCCTCAACAAGATCATGAAATGCGGCATCAATGCCCCGAGCGCCATAAACAACCAGTCATGGGAAGTGCGTGTAGTGGACGACCCGGCCGTATTTGAAGCATTGAAGAAAGACATCATCGCAGCCAACCCTGATGCCAACCCACAAGGTGTTGTCGGCACATTCAGAGATGCACCTGTGATGGTCTTCATCGCCAACTACACCAAATTCGGCACCTCACATTTCGACTGCGGACTCCTTGCAGAAAACATAATGCTTTCAGCATGGTCCATGGGCGTCGGTTCGGTATGTCTGGGAAGCCCTGTCAATTTTGTCAAGAACTCCCCCGTCGCAATGGAAAGGCTCGGATTCAGCGAAGACTTCGAACTCCTGATGTGCATCGGCCTCGGCTATGCCAATGAATCGCCTGACGCAAAACCACGCGATTTGAACAAGGTCAAGTTCGTCGACTGACATTTACATCTTCTTATATAAAAAAGCCCCGGAAGCGTTCTCTATTACGCTTTCGGGGCAATTGCTTGAATTTTGACCAATAACACTAAGCAATCAGTTCTTCCGGAAGTCTCGGCATGGCACCGTTCTGCGTACATACGAACGCTGATACTTCCACAGCGCGCTTATGCGCCTCAGGAATGCTCTTCCCTCTGAGAATGGACGCAATAAATGATCCTGTGAAGGAATCACCCGCACCTACAGTGTCGGCTACTTGCACCTTCGGAGTCTCCTGGAATGACATTCCGTCAGATGTGAACACATAACTTCCGTCAATTCCGCATGTAAGTATCAGCATTTTGAGAGAGTACGCTTCGAGAACCGCCTTGCAGACTTCTGGCTGGCTCATTCCTTCATAGCCGAACATATCCGCCACCACAACAAGTTCCTCATCATTGATCTTAAGCACATTGCACTTGTTCAACGAATTGACGATGGTCTCCTTGCAATAGAAATGCTGTCTGAGATTGATGTCGAAAACCTTGTACACATCATCTGCATCAGGCATAGCATCGATGAAACGGTTGATGGTGTTTCTTGAAACTTCGTTCCTCTGAGCAAGAGAACCGAAGCATACTGCACGGCAATTACGGGCGATTTCCTCAAGTTTTGAAGAATACGGGATATTGTCCCATGCTACGTTCTCCATGATTTCATAACATGGTATGCCCTTATCGTCGAGAGTCACCTGGACTGTGCCGGTAGGATAATCCACCTTTTCAAGCATATAACGGAGATTCCTCTGATCGAACTTATCGGTGATCTCACGACCGAGTTCATCGTCTCCGATGGCACTGATCGCCAAAGACTTGAAACCGAACTGACCCACATGATATGCAAAATTGGCTGGGGCACCACCGATCTTGCGGCCTTCAGGAAGACAATCCCAAAGGGCTTCTCCCATTCCTACAATAAATCTTTCCATATTATTTCGCAGCCTTGATCATGAATGTATAAACCATAAGATATACTGCACCTACGGCCATCACTGCAACACTACCGCTCTGTCCTGCCATATCAGCGGCATAACCCATTGCAAGCGGGAATATGGTTCCACCGAAGAGGCCCATGATCATAAGACCGGACACCTCGTTCTTCTTTTCAGGTTCGCTGAGGAGAGCCTGTGAGAAAATGATAGAGAACACGTTTGAGTTACCGAAGCCGACAAGCGCAATGCAAATATAAAGCATAGCCTGCGTATCTGCCACAAAAAGTCCGGCCATTGCGGCAACAATCATTGCGGCACTGATTCCGAAGAACACCTTCGGCTTCATCCAGCGAAGAATGAAAGTTCCTGAGAAACAGCCGATTGTCCTGAATATGAAGTACAGACTTGTCGCCATTGCAGCATCGTCAAGGCTGTATCCGAGTCTCTCCATGAGAAGTTTCGGAGCAGCAGTGTTCGTTCCCACATCGATGCCCACGTGGCACATTATGCCAAGGAAGCAGAGGAGGATGAACGGACGGCCGAGAAGTCTGAAACAATCAAGGAATCCGGAAGCCTTATCGCTCTTCTCCTCCTCGATCTTTGTCGCTGATAAGGCGAAGATAGCCACAATCGCAATCACCATATAGATAGGGAAAAGCACACGCCATCCGAGACCGAAAGACGGGATGGCCTGGATTGCTCCCCACATTGCGATATATGGAGCAAGGAAAGACGCGATGGCCTTTACAAACTGTCCGAATGTAAGTGTGGACGCAAGACGGTCCGGATTTACGATATTGCTTATCAACGGATTGAGGGACGTCTGCATGAGAGCGTTTCCGATACCGAGAAGAGAGAATGATACGAGCATGAGCGGATAACTGTTTCCGAAGATCGGCATAAGCAGAGAAACAGCAGTCACGATGGTGCTCAAAAGTACGGTTTTCTTTCTTCCGATCTTGTTCATCAGCATTCCGGTAGGTACCGAAAAGATCAGAAACCAGAAGAACACAAGTGAAGGCATAATGTTGGCTTTCGCATCGCTGAGACCGAGATCCTTCTGTACATAATTCGATGCAATTCCCACGAGATCAACGAATCCCATGGTAAAGAAGCAAAGCATTACAGGAAGGAAAACAGCTAAAGAAGTTTTCTTGTTCATATTTTAGTTTTGTGTTAAATTATATAATTTTAATGATTTTACACGGCACTTTCCGTTCTCGGAAAGAATCTCCACCTTGTCGAACGGAACAGTCGGGAACACAAGGTTTGTCATAGCCCACCAGCCGTTGCCGTCAAACATCTCCACGCTTGAAACATCCAGAATCATGCGTACATTCTGCACCTTGTCTGCAGAAGCTGGAGCAACAGTAGGAACCGCAAAATCAGGATTGAAATCAATGATTCCTGACTCGGATCTGTCAAAAGTATATGATGTTCCGTCATAAACGAGGTCGGCATGCTCGCCTTCTGCATTCGAGAGGCGGATGGTAACCTTGCTACCCTTGCTGCATGTGAAAGAGAGGTCGATCTCGCAAAGCGCTGAAGGAAGGGCTACAGAGCGTGATGCACCTGCTGTGAAAGACTTAGTGACAGGCTTTCCGTTTCTGAGCACTTCCATTTCCTTTGAAGGAAGGACACCCACTCTGTAAGAACCGTCTTCCGCTTTGAGAAGCGTGAGATCACGTGCAAGAGAGTTGGCGCTGCGGAACTGCTTTGTAGGAAGTTGAGTCGCATACTGCCAGTTGCTCATCCATGCCACAACGACTGCACGTCCGTCAGGAGCACCGCTCCATGAAACTGTAGCATAGTGGTCTTTTCCGTAATCAAGCCAGTTGACCACCTCGGGAGCGCTGTCGCAGACAAAGGTCTTGCCGTCGAAATCACCGACAAAATACTGCGTAGCACTTCCTCCTGCTGGTCCGCCAGGGTTGATATTGATGATAAGCACCCATTTGCTTACGCCTGTAACAGGGTCGCTGAGCCTGATCATGTCAGGACACTCCCAGATGGCAGAAGTCACACCATGACCGCCGAATTCGCTCTCCTTTGTCCAGTTCTTGAGGTCAGGGCTTGAATAGAACCATGCCTCATATTCAAGCGGACTTACCAGAACGCAGTTCCAGCATCCTGTCTCCTCGTTCCAGAACACCTTAGGGTCACGGCACTCCTGAGGTGCTGTGACAACAGGGTTGCCCTCATATGTCTTGAAGGTCAGACCACCGTCATTGCTATACGCGATGCTCTGCTTCTGGGTAAGGCTGCATGAGGTGTACATCGCCACGATTGCATTTTCTCCGAAACCAGAGGTGTTATCCTTATCCACTACAGCACTTCCTGAGAAGATGGTTCCCCACTGGTCAGGTGCTATGGCAATCGGATGATGCTCCCAGTTCACAAGGTCAGAGCTTGAAGAATGACCCCAGTGCATGTTACCCCACATGGATCCGTAAGGGTTGAACTGATAATACAGATGCCAGACGCCATCCTTATAGAACATTCCGTTCGGGTCGTTCATCCATCCGTACTGAGGTGTATGATGGAAGACAGGACGATATTTCTCCACACTTTCCACAGAGAACTCATCGCTGAGGCACATCTTGTCCCAGCATATATCCTTGATCACATCGGAACGTTGATGGCCGCTACCGACATGGATATCAAGAGCCACCACCTTGCCCTGATATGGTGTAAGATCCAGCGGAACCATATAGTCCACCCTGTTTATGGCAAGGCGCACATTGCGGCATGGCTCAGCCACTCCGTTTACTGTCACGAAGACTCCCGACTCGTGAACATCTTCCTGGACAGGAAGAAGAAGATACGTCTTCGATAGATCGTCGATACGGACAATCACATTCCTGTTACCCAGATCGTCGATCCTGAGTCCCTGTGCAAAGACAGGCATGCTCATCACAATGGCGCATACCGCCAAAATCATTTTTCTGATTTGCATATTACTATGTTTTAGTGTTATTTCCATACACTTGAGAGAGTACGTACTTTTCCATTCATATCCGCACCAGTGCAATGTATGCCGTTATATATTTCTCGAGGAAACACCAGCATTGTCATTGCAGAAGATCCGTCTGCGAGAATCATTTCCACAGAAGACTTGTCTACAAACAGATCAAGTTCGACCATTGTTTCGCTTCCGGGTACAGGCATTTTTATTCCTGATTGAGGGAATGACGATGAAAATGAAGACTGACCTGTCGTCTGTGTTCTCTTGGCAACTATCATCCTTGTCTTCGGATTGACAGTGAACTCCAGATATTCACCCTTGCTGTTTGAAAGCAGGTATGATGCTTCAGTCGTCATGTCCACGTTCAGTCTCAACTGATAGGAATCGCGTACACCGAACATTCTTTCACCGAACATTCCGTCTTCGACATCCTCCCAGTCACCGGCGATATTATCAATTTCATTCACGACCTTGGACGTAAGCATATACTCGCCATCTATCTTCTCGAGGTCGATCTCACGTGGCAGAGTCATCGCAGAACGCCACGGATTTGCAGGAACTGCTCCAGCATAAAGCCAGTTGTTCATCCATCCCACATATACAGTCCTGTCAGCAATATTGCTCCAGGTCACGCCTGCATAGTTGTCGGTACCGTAATCCAGCCAGAGAGGATAATTCATCTCGTCTGCGACGAATTTCTTACCGTCGAAGTCTCCGACAAAATACATGGTTCCCGAACCTGATACAGGGCCACCAGGGTTGACGCTGACGATCATCACCCATTTTTCTTCTCCATCACATTCATAACGAAGGAGATCCGGGCATTCCCACTGTCCGTTACGGCATGAAACCAAGTCCGTAGAGAAGACGCTCTGCGATGTCCAGTTCTTGAGATTCTTGGAAGAAAGGATTTCTATTCCATAAGACCATCCGAGAGCAAGAACCATGATCCAAGACTCGCTCTCTGCATGCCAGAACACCTTCGGATCGCGGAAATCCGCCTTTACAGTGTTCGGGATGACAGGATTGCCTTCATAAGTCTTGAAGTTCTTTCCTCCGTCAATGCTATAAGCGATGCTTTGCTGCTGACTTGCACCTGCAGAGGTATATAAAGCCACGATGGCATCCTTCCCGAATCCTGCGGTGTTGCCGCTGTCTACGACTGCGGATCCGGAGAATATCGCACCGAGATGATCTGCGATCAGTGCAACTGGTTGTTCCTCCCAATGGAGTAGGTCTGTACTGACGGCATGACCCCAACTCATGTTTCCCCAGTCGTTTCCATATGGGTTGTACTGGTAGAACATATGGTATACGCCATCTGCGTACACAAGTCCGTTAGGATCGTTTATCCAGTTCTTGGCCGGAGTATAATGAATCTGCGGACGATATTGTTCATCATATGAGGAAGTACTCACCTGATTTTCCGTACCACCGGAAGGTGAAACAGTATCGTCGATTCCGGATTCCCCGCAACTGTATGCGAGCGCCACCGCGAGAACCATAAATATCTTTGTCAAAAATCTCATACTACAATTATCTGTTCTTAAAATACTCTATGGTTAAAAATTCATCCTGACTTTTGCGCTGCCAAGCTTCCACAAATCAACTGCCACTTCCGAACACACTCCATCTGCAAATAATACCACCTGCGAACTTTTTTCGTTCAACGGAAAAATACGCGTAGTGAAGGCATCTTCTCCATTTATGAATCCCTCGACAACGGAACCATCAATAAAGATATGGATATTCACAGGTTCCGAAATGTCAAGAGCATAAGAGTCCTTACGGGTTCGAAGCGGAATGGCCTCACGTTGCGACGAATGGGTCTGGTCGATTACAAATTCCTTACTTTCTGCATCGTAATATATCTTTGTATATTCGCTGTCATCAGGGTTTTTGCACAAAACGAATCCGAACTGGCTTGCATCCGCCGGATAGAATGTCGCATCTATTTCCATCTGATGCCCGCCATCGCTTACCAGCAGGGGGTCATCTTTTGGAAGCAACTGCTTAGAGAATGTCTGACGGTTGCCTCTGAGTGATTCCATCACCGGATGAGGACTTTGGCAGATTTTCCCATCCTTCAGGTCCCAGACTCTCGGCATGCTGTACAGATGAGCCCATCCTTGAGCATAGTTTGCCGGTTCATGAATCTCGTCAGGAATGATTGCTATCGCCACCACCTTGCCGTCGGGGGTATCTGCCACAGACGGAGAAAGAAGACGATTGATCACCTCCAGATTCCTTGGTTCAGGATTGTCCGGAATAAACTTGTCATCCTTGAAGTCTCCGACCCAATACTGTGTTCTTGCAGGTATGCCCCTCTGAGGAACACGGTTGACCAGCAACACATACTTCTCACCCATCTTCTTGAATACAGGCATCTCCCAGAATATACCGGAATGGTCTACAGAGGGATTACCCTCGAACAACAGGCCCGCGAAAGACCAGTCATCAAGGTTGTCCGACTTATACAGAAGGAGGGTTCCACGAGGCTGTCCGTCCTGCTGAAGACCGAATCCTATGATCATATACCAGACGTCACCTTCCTTCCACACATACTGATCGCGCATGTCTGTACGGGAATACTCTTCAGGTTTCCCGGCGATTACCGGATTCAGCGGCGACTTCACCCATTCCACCAATGAGTCATCCTTTGGAACTGCCATTCCGACTCCCATCTTGTCACCACCTGAAGTATAGAACAGGCGTGGGATTCCGGCATCGTCAATCACAGCACAACCGGACAAGATTCCATTCTTATCATAACAGGTGTCAGGCTTCAAGGCCGGCTTTTCTTCTGTCCAATGCAAGAGATCGGCGCTGAAGAAATGTCCCCAATTGATCTGGCGCAAGATGACAGAAGACGCATTCTTCTGATTGAAGATATGGTATTTTCCATCATGATAAATCAGTCCGTGGGTCTCGTTTGTCCAGTTTGCGGCAGGTATCAGATGATACTTAGGACGACTGAAATCATCTGCAAAGCGTATTTCAGGGATTGCAAGTACAGGAACCTGAGCCAATAAAGCAGTGAATTCCTTTTCCGAAGGAAGGTCTCCGTTCACACTGATCTCGTCAATGATGCCGTTGATGGCATTCACATCATACATGCCGATTTTCCTCTCATGGAAACATTTGCCGACAAGTATATCCCTAAAACTGCTACAAACGTCAGGTAGAGGCACATTTACCGAGATATTATCTCCATTCAACGCGATCTCAGGGACACCACCTGTCACAGACAGAGCAATGTGAAACCATTCGTAACAATTGATTCTCCGGTGCAAAGGATGGTAAGAGATATTTTTACCATCGCCTGTTTCCACCTGCAAGCCTCCAAAACGGTCTACACATACGGCAAGCGTATGCTGTTCGTTCCTGATTCCGAGCAATGCAGCAGTATCAGTAGGAAATGACTCCAGAGCAAAATAGCCTGATACACTTTGGATATCCTCCTCTAAAGAAGCTTCCAACCAGCATGAATAGCCGTCTGTCCTGATGCCTTTCCCTGATATACCTTTCACCTGTTCAAGGTTTCTTTTCGCAGTATGATACTCAAACTTCGAACGGCCGTCAGAAGCACACATAGGCTCATCGGAGTCGAAACTCCAACGGATCCCGGCATCCGCGACAGACATCGTCGCGAACAAGACAAACAGACTGCAGATGAAATGCTTCATATCATTTCAAAAGCTGCGGGAGCGGCGAGAATACCACTCCTGCAGCTTGTTAAGATTATTGATTCAAACCAGCCAGATATGAGAACATATTTCTGGTTATCGTAATGATGTTATCCTGCCACTTGTTGGCATTGCTGTTCTGATTCCACTCATAAGCGGCCAGACCCATTGCCAGACATGTTCCCTTGCATTCTGCTGTCGGCTGGAATTCAATCAGACCACCGACGGCAAAGTCAGTCACCTGTCCCCAGGTACCCAAGACAACGGCAGTGTTTTCAATCTCGTATGCCCTTAACACATTTTCTGCATCAGGATAAAGATCCATATATCCGTAAGAGTTAAAATCCCACATACAGTTATGGTCTTCGCGATGGCCCGGGCCTACAAGCGGGAAGGTCGGATGTCCGAAATCGCCGAATTCAACCATTCCTTCATATACCGGATGAGTTCTGCGGTCATACTCCATTCCGATATGAGCCTGAACAGACCATGAATCAGTACCGGAACCACCGGCTGCACTACTGTAAAGGCTTGGTGCACGCTCACTACGTCCCAGTGGAACGATGAGCTGAGTTGCATGGGTAGCAAGCAACAGGCTTCCGCCATTGTAATAATATGACTTCAATGCACTAAGAACTGCATCTGATATGATTCCTGAAGGAAGGTTAGTCCAACCGACAGGCATATCCAGGCGGTCAATGTGCACCCATATTACCTCGAACTGTGAAAGATCTGTTGTCGGAATCTCCGCTGTGGTCAAGATTGTTCCGTTGACAAACTCCCTCTTGAACCATGTGTAAGATGCCTGTTCATCGTCATCCTCAATCTTTGAAGGATCATCATAGTCAATCACATAAGCAGCCTTAATGAGATTCTTTTCCTCCACCTTGATTGCAATTTTTGTCGAATTCTCCACACATTCTACAACTTCAGTCGTTTCGTTCACATAAAAGACGCATTCACTTGACTGATCGGTGACAGTACAGTTTGAGAAACGGTTTGCATCACCGCTCGCTGCGGACACTGTGATAGGGTTCTCGATTTCAGGATCCCACTCGCAGTCGATAGTGTTGTTTGTAAAGTGGTTGTAGTTACCCTTCACCAGAACGACACCATAATCAGCAGTTCTGCCTGCCAACTGATCTGCTTCAGTTTCTGCAAGAGTAAAGATATTGTCTGAGATCAGGTTGTTGTCACCGTTAAGTTCGAACAATCCGACACACTGGCCTTCAACTGTACAACCTGAAACGTTGATACGGGTTCCGCTCACCACCAAGCCGTTCGATCCGGCACCATCCAGTTCATTATCGCTGAAAAGCAGGTTTGATTCGCCTGAAATGTAGCAGGTCACACCTCCCTGACGAGAGCCGAACTGACAGTCAGTAACGGAATTCTGGATACCACCGTACATCTCAAGACCGTTGGTAACGTCAGTCATGGTACAATTGTTAATTACGATTGCATCTGCACCGTTGATACGCATGCCAAGATTACATTTTTCAACAGTGACGTCGATCAACTGGGTCCTGTCGTTATCGTGTGCCACCCAGACTCCTGTACCGTTATAGTCGTTTCCGACAAGGTGGATGTTACGGATTTCCACACCGCTCAGACGGTTCTTCTGACCATTGACCTCAGCCACATATGCCAGATTGATACCTGCCTCAGAGTTGTTTACGATCAGAGTCGTATTCTCCTCACCTGTAATGGTCACAAAATTGCGGGTCACCTTGATCGGGCTGTCCAGACGATACTGTCCTTCAGGGAACAATATTACGCCGCCTTCAGCAGGAAGGTCAGCAATAAGTCTGTTGACCAGGTCAGAACAATCGCTTGAAGCATCGTTCTTCAGTCCGTACTGTGTGACATCAATTATCTTCTGAGAACCGCAATCCTCACATTTGATAAAGTTATCATCTGTGTTGCAGGACACTCCGAAAAGGGAGACAAGACCTGCAATCAATAAACTTTTTATATTGAATTTCATAATGATGTTATCTTAATTATCAGACAATTACTTTGTTGACAGATACTCCAACATGTTGCGGGTCATCAACTTGATGTTGTATTGATAAACATTCGGGCCTGAGTTCTGATTCCACTCATAAGCAGCCATACCGTTAGCGATACAAGTACCCTTGTATTCCTCGGTAGCCTCGAATTCAATCACACCGAAACATGCAAAGTCAGTAACATGTCCCCATGCTCCCAGAACAACGGCCTTGTTTTCTTCCTCGAAAGCAACAACGTTATTTTCCGGCTTAGGATCCTTATCCATGTATCCATAAGCGTTGAAGTCCCACTTACAGTTATGGTCTTCACGATGACCCGGACCGATAAGAGGGAAGGTAGGATGTCCGAAGTCAAAGAATTCGACCATTCCTGCATAGATCGGATGTGTTCTGCGGTCATAAGTCATACCGATATTAGCCTGGATTGACCATGAATCGTTGCCTGATCCACCTTCACCATCACCAAAAATGCCAGGATAACGCTCTGTACGTCCCATGACAGCAACCAACTGAGTCGCATGGTTTGTAAGAAGAAGGTTTCCTCCGTTCTTATAATAATTATTAAGAATCTCGATAGCGTCTGCTGTAATAGGAAGTCTGTCAGGGCCATGGCCAAGTCCTACTCTGTCAAGAACCACCCAGATCACTTCATAAGTAGAAAGATCGGCACCGGCAAGAGATCCAAGTGTAAGAACTGTACCGTTTGTGCAGATCTCCTTGAACCAGTCACGTGCAGCAAGTTCGTCATCGTCAGTTATGCCTTCCTCTGTATCAGCAAGGAGGAGCATAGCAACCTTTTCTGTAAATTCATCGACCTCAGGCTGATAAATCTCATTCTTGATCTTTTCTGATGCAACGCAGTCTGTTACGGAAGCATATTGGTTGACAAGGAATACATTCTCGCTGTTAACATCAGAAATCATACAGTTCTCGAACACATTGTTCATACCTTCTGTCGCTCTGATTGTCACACCATTCTCTGCAGCCCACTCACATTTCAATGTATTGGTCGAGAATAGATTGTCATCACCTGCAATGCGGACTACTCCATAATCTGACGGTCTGTACGAGCACTGATGGCTTACTGCCCCTGTCAATGCGATCATATTGTCTTCAATAACGTTGGCATTACCTTCGATATCAATGATGGCATTATAGTAACTTGCAAAGTTGTTGTTTGAGATTTCTGCCTCATCACAATTTCTCATCAGCAGATTTGTCTTGCCGTCCGGATACACCTGGTTTTTCTGGAAAGTCATTCCTTTCTCATCAGTGAAACTACATGTCATTCCTGTAGGCTGAGCACCCAACTGACAGTTCTTGATGGTATTATTCTGACCACCCTTGAGAACGATACTGTTGCTCAACTCGCAGATCCAGCAGTTTGAAATGACAAGATCTGAAGCCTGGTGAATCTCGACACCTGTCACAAGATTGATGCCTACGACATTGTCGATCTTAGTTCCTGTGGTCGCCTTGTCGAAAAGGATACCGGCACCATTGTTTTCTGTTCCTCCTGATATCAAAAGATCCTTGATTTCAAGACCTGAAAGTCCCTCCGCAGCCACTGAAATTGCACATTCAGCATTGCGTACGATAAGTTTGCTTCCGCCGCCGGGTCCTAAGAGTGACTCATCCCTGACATCTATATTACTGCGGAATCCTGAATTCAATCCCTTGATCACGATATTGCTCTTCGAGATGACGATCGGAGAATCAAGAACGAAATCACCCTCAGGGATAACGATCACACCGCCTGTCTCAGGAAGTTCAGAGATCATCTTGTTGATGACTCCCGAGCAGTCTGTCTCACCATCTCCGACAGCACCTGCCAAGGTGATGTCGTTCTCGATCCGGTCGTGCGTGCCGTAGCACAGCAACTTATCTGCATCGTTTTCGCACGATACGAAAGCCAGACATATCAATGCAGCTTTCCATATATTCTTTATCATAATCTTCGTCATTAATTTGATTCTTGATTAAAATGCACCATATCCAGGATTCTGAACATAATTTCCTTCCGAGAAATTATACTGCGCAAGCGGTATAGGCAGATACTCATCCTTTCCTGAAGTGAAATGCGCTCCCTTATAATAAACTCGGTTGTCCTGTTCCTTTTCGATAAAGGCATTCATGGTCTTCTCGGCAATACCCCAACGTACAAGATCGAAGAAACGGTCGCCTTCCATAGCCATCTCAAGACGAGTCTCGAAGCGGACTGCCTGACGTGCATATTCCTGTGTCCATCCTGCTGCAGGATATTCCTCGATCTTATAGTTTGCTGCAGGAAGAGCAGGGTTTTCGAAATCCTTCACATACGGGCTGTTCTTTGCACGGCGTCTGATGGTGTTGATTGTCTGACGTGCCTCCTCAAGGCTTGCAGCATCACCAAGTTCCACGAGAGCCTCAGCCTTCCACAGGAGCACCTGAGCATATCTGATGATCTGATGGTTCATCTCAGAAGCACCCCAAGGCCAGCCTACGAACATGTACTCGCTTTCAGGAGAAACATAGAAACGCTTTGTACAGTTGTAGCCATAATCACCCTGGTTACGCACCCAGTTAGCCTTGCATGGTGAATTAGGATATGTCTTCCATGTAATACCCGGACGTCCGGTAACGAAGTCAAGTCTTGGGTCGACATTTGAATCAATCTGCTCAAGCTCACTGCCATTCCAGACTCCATAATCAGAATCGTTGAATGTATCGAAGAGCGGAAGACCGTTTTCATCAGTCTTGTAAGCGTTGATAAGGTTCTGGCTTGGAAGGAAGAAACCGTCTCCGCTATAAGGTCCCTGAGGGGCATTGAGAAGGTTGCTCCAGTTGATTCCGCCAGCACCGTCGCTGCCATCGTTCATTGTATACTGGACAGCAAAGACAGACTCCTTGCCATTCTCGAATTCTACCATATCCAACTGCTGGAAGTCATCCAGAAGCGCATACTTGCCATCGAGTTCCTTACACAGAGCGACAACCTCGCTCATCAGGTCCTTGTCCACAGATGAAACCTGATTCCTGTCGTCCTGAAGATAAGCCTGGTAAAGTTTCACCTTCGCAGCATAAGCAATCGCAACATAGCGGTTTACATGTCCCACCTGCGTCTGGTTTTCAGGAAGTACTTCGGCAGCGTCTGTCAGATCCTTTGCAATGAAGCCCAAGATCTCATCTCTTGTGTTACCGTTGTTCGGAATATGGGTATAAGTATCAGGATCTACAGTTTCGTCAAGATAAGGAATGTTGTTGAACAGACGTGACAACTCGAAATAGAAATGCGCGCGTACAACTTTCATCTCTGCCTTCAATACCTCTAGACCTGGAACATCTTCTTCAGTCAATGTGTTCATAAGACGCAAAGCCTCATTGGCTCTCTGAAGGCAGCAGTAAAGCGAATACCACTTGCTGTCGGCATTTCCCCATGTAGCGTCGATGTTGAATGTCTCCATCTTGTGGACATCACCACCGTCGGTGATACCGCCGCCGCCCTTATAAGCATTGTCAGAACGCACTTCACCATATGTCCAGTTGGTCATAGGGATCCACATCATATCCCTGTTCGGACCTTTCAGTGCAGCATACGCTGATGTCACCAGCAGATCCAATCCTTCAGCAGTAGCGAGCACGTCCTCGTTCAAGGTTCCCTGGGGTCTTACATCCAAGAAATTGTCTTCATTGCAACCGGTAGCAAGAACCGCTGCTGCAATCGCTGTAATTATATATTTAAATTTCATGATTTTCACTATTTTCATTGATTAAAATCCTACTGACAAACCGAATGTATAGGTTCTTGGGAGCGGATAAGGATATCCCAGTCCTTCAGGGTCTGCTCCTGTATAGTTAGTCAATGTGAAGACGTTCTGTGCCTGGAGGTACAGTCTGACATTGCTCAGACGAATCTTCTCGCACCAGTTGCGTGGGAAAGTATATCCAAGAGTCAATGTCTTCAGCTTGATGTAAGATCCGTCCTCGATGAAGAAATCCGAAACTCTTGTCTCATTGTTGTCATCGACAACAGTAAGAGCAGGTACATCGCAGTCATATACTCCGGTCTTTTCATATACCTCCCATGCTTTCATTGCATCGAGCAAGTCTGTCGAGTGGTTTCCTGTCCATCCCTGGAAGAGGTCAGTATAGAACTTCGAGTTGTTCCATGCATCGCGGATCATTCCGTTGAAGAATGCGCTGAAATCAAATCCCTTCCATGACAGTGCGATATTAAGACCACCGATGAACTTAGGAAGGTCAGTACCGAGCCAGTCCCTGTCCTGAGTATTGATTATGCCGTCACCATTGAGGTCCTGATATCTGATACGGCCTACATCTGGCTTTCCGATCTGGACATCATACTTGCTGAGATACTCGTAAACTTCTTCCTTGGTCTTGAAGATGCCGTCTGTCTTATAGCCCATCCATGAACCGTATGGCTGTCCGACGATAGTCTTTGACACACCGTCACCGCCACCCCATGTGTACTTGATGACTTCAGGAAGATCAACGACTGTGTTCTTATAGTAAGAGAGGTTGAATGAAATGTCATAGCTGAAATCAGACTCCTCCAAAGTGTCACGCCATGTAACAGTAGCCTCGACACCGTTGTTGTTCATCTTTGCGGCATTATACCATTTGTATCCGCCTTCACCGATAGCGGCGATATAAGGCTTCTGGATCAGCATATCCTTGGTCTTCTTGCTGAAGTAGTCCAAAGTGACGCCGAGTCTTGAGTCGAAGAAACCGAGGTCGAGACCGAAGTTAAGCTGCTCTGTCTCCTCCCACAGCAGGCTGTAGTTTCCAGACATTGACTTCTGCACACCCGGATTAAGAGTGACGCCGTCACCTGAGAAGTTGTAAGAAGCATTGCTGAGACTTGTATAGTAAAGGCTGTAAGTAGCATTGTTGTCGATCATGTCATTACCGTTGATACCCCATGATCCACGAATCTTCAATTCTGAAAGCCAAGTCTTTGCATCCTTCATGAACGGCTCGTTGGAAAGTCTCCATCCTGCAGAAACAGAAGGGAAGATAGCCGAGTTGTTGGTAGCACCGAAGCGTGAAGAAGCATCACGTCTCAAAGTAGCGGAGATCAGATATCTGTCATCATAATCATAGTTCACCTTGCCGAAATATGAAACCATGGCATATGAACTTGAGTTGTTGCCGACATTCTTTCCTTCGGTCACTGTATCGAGATAACGGTAGTCCTGATTCTCGATCACAAGACCGCGGCCATATCCGTAGAGGTGCTCGCCATACTCATGCTTTGCCTCCATACCGAGGACTGCATTGACAGAGTGCTTGCCGAAGTCCTTGGTATAGTTCAAAGTGTTTGACCATACCCACTGAAGACTGTTGTCTTCCTGAACTGAAAGCTCATTCACATCTACGGTACGGCTTGCCTCCTTCCATTTAGGAACGAATGTAGAGTGGAAACCATTATAGAAGTTCAATCCGAAATTGGACCTGAACACAAGATTCCTGATCGGCTCGATTTCCAGATAAGCGTTACCGAAGATTCTCCAATGAGAGTGACGGTTGTTAGCCTCATTGTCGGTCAGACGCATTGCATTCGGCTTGTCACCAAGGATATCTACATATCCTCCGGCATATCCGCCATTCTCATCATAAATCGGAATTGCAGGATGCTGGGCGATGAGAAGTTCCTCGATGCCACTCGGATTATTATGTGACTTCCAATGGCTCACAGAAATGCTTTCGCCGATCCTGATGATGTTGTTGAGGAAGTTGAAGTTTGAAGACAAGCGTGTATTGAAACGGTTGTAATCAGTGTTGCGGCAGATACCGTCCTGATCCATATAATTCATTGAGAGTGCCACGTTTCCTTCGTCAAATCCCTTTGACAAAGACAGGTTGTAATTCTGCATAAGTGCAGTATCATAGATCTCGTCAGCCCAATCTGTGTTGCCGGACTTGATCATGACACCGTTATTGTTATAATAGTATTCCTGAAGTTCCGCCTTCTCTCCATTACCGTAAACGGCACTGTTCGGATACACACCGTATGTATTGTGATATGCCTGCCAGTATACATCTCCCCACTCGTAAGCATCGAGCATGTCGATTCCCTGAACAAAAGTCTGTGCCGACAATGACATGTCGAAATTGACCTTCACAGTACCCTTCTTTGCTTTCTTTGTGGTGATGATGATGACACCGTTTGCAGCCTGTGCACCATAGATGGCAGCAGAAGCGGCATCCTTCAGGACCTGGATCGACTCGACGTCATTTGAAGCGAGGATAGAGGCGATATTATCACGAGTCTGGACTCCGTCGATTACATAAAGAGGTGAAGAGTTGTTGATGGTAGTGACACCACGCAACAGAATACCTGTGTTTCCACCACCTGGAACACCATCGGTAGTAATGTTCATACCGGCAACACGTCCCTGAAGACTCTGCATGATGTTACCTGTAGGAATGTCTGCGACATCCTTCATTTTCACGACCGCGACAGAACCTGTAAGACTTGCTTTCTTCTCTGACATATAACCTGTCACGATGACATCATCCAGAAGTTCGCTGTCCACCTCAAGTTCTACTCTCATGTCACGAGCGGCCTTCAAAGTAGTCGGTTTGAAGCCCAAAGAAGTAAAATCAAGTTCAGCCCCAAGTGGAACCATCAAGGTAAAGTTTCCGTCAAAGTCAGTGACAGTACCGTTTGTGGAATTGCCGTTTTCTATAACAGCGGCTCCGACAATCGGTTCTCCGTCAGCCTTTGAGACCACATTACCCTTTACTGCCAGCGTTTGCGCCTGAGCAAATGTACACATGAATAAGAATACAAGTGTACACCAAAGCGTTTGTTTCATGCTTCTCATTGTTTTAGATTATTAACTATTAATTCTTCACGAAACAGCACAGTATGCTATTCGATGGTGCAAAAATAACAGCCATCAAATAACAATTATGAAACAAATGTTTCGGATTATGAAAAATTTGTTACATCGCTATCTTTTGCGGGAACGAGTGTCGTTCGGCATTTCTCCGAAGTACTCCTTGTAGCATTTGGCGAAATAGCTTGGAGACGAGAACCCGACCTGATAACTCACTTCCGCCACAGTAAGATCTGTGGAAGCCAGAAGTTGCTGAGCCGTCTTGAGACGGGTGATGCGGATGATTTCGACAGGGGTATAGTTGGTGAGATTCTTTATCTTTCTGTACAACTGGACACGGCTCATGCCGAAGAGTGATCCGAGAGTCTCTACGCTAAGCTCCGAATCATCTATCCTGTCAGCGATGGCCTTTTTGAATTCAGCGACGAAATCCTTGTCCGTCTTGCTCACATTCTCCTCAGCCAGGGACACCACATCACCAAAGACAGACTTGATCCTTTTTCTATTTTCTATGAGAGACTTTACCTGAGCGATAAGAACACGGGAATTGAAAGGCTTTGCCATGTACGCATCAGCACCGCAGTTCAGTCCCGCAACCCTCTGTTCGTCAAGCGAACATGCCGTCAGCATAAGGACAGGAATATGGGATGTGCTGACTTCGCTTTTCAGACGCTGACAGCACTCAAGTCCATCTATGCCCGGCATCATGACATCACAAATGATAAGGTCTGGAATATTATACATGGCAGACTGTATGCCCTGAGTGCCGTTTGCCGCCTCGAGAACAGTGAACTCATCACAGAATAGAGAACCGACAAGAGTCCTCACATCTGGATTGTCATCGATCACAAGAATCGTATTCTGAGACTCTGCCTTAGGCTCATCATCTGCTGAAACGTCAGCAAGTTCCGACAAGATCCTTTCGCTTGTAATAAGGTTGATAGGATCGGCGAGGTGACCGTCAACCGGAGTGACAGGCAGGGTAACAGTAAAGGTGGTACCTTCTGACTGCGAACTGGTTACATCTATAGTTCCTCCATGCATGTCCACGAAAGTCTTAACCAATGCCAGACCTATTCCACTGCCGGCAGAATGGTTGGCGTCGATCTGATAGAATCTCTCGAAGATATGCTCGATGTATTCCGGTGATATACCGTTGCCACTGTTTGTTATAGTACATCTGTGCCAGTCGCTTCCATCGATGCTCAGTCTGGTCAGGCGCACCGTGATGGTACCGTTCTCAGGAGTAAACTTGAATGCATTGGCCATGAGGTTGAAGAAGATTCGTTCCGTCTTCTCTCCGTCAAGTGTGTTGGAATAGTCATATTCCCTGTCAATGGCAAACGATACATGAATATGCTTCTTGAGAGCCAGAAGAGAAAATGACTCTATCCATCTCTCCATGCAGTCAGATAGATCGAGGCCGCTCAGATTGAGAGTAGCCTTGCCGTTCTCATATTTGCGGAAATCGAGAATCTGATTGACAAGACGGAGAAGCACATTGACATTCTTGTCTGCAATCTTCACCAGTTTGCGCTCTTTCTCGTCAAGATTGGCTGATTCCCGCAACTGTACGATCGGATCAGCTATGAGGGTCAGAGGAGTCCTGAAGTCATGGCTGACATTTGTGAAGAACATCAGTTTCGCATGAGTGGCTTCCTCCAGTTCGTGATTAAGGGAAAGAAGTTGTCCTCGCTGCTCCTCGAGGATCTCATTCTGCTCGTTGAGTCTCTTGTTGAGGTTATTCATCTGCTTGAGGGCATGATATAATATCAATATGAGACCTGTAAGAATCAGCACGAAGACAATGATCACATATAGCAGCGTCGTCTGTACCGAATGACGTTCCCAATACACTGTAACTTCCTGTCTGAGCGCCTCTATCATGCTCACCTGATGCTGGACCTCGTGGGAAAGGCTGTTCATCAACTGGGCATTGGACTTTTCGATAAGAGCTGTTTCAAGCACTGTAGTCCTGGCAAAAGAACGGCTCTGGAGTATCTTCAAGGCCGTCTGTATCACCACATCACCGCCTGTAGGATACATGATCGAGGCATCGAGGTCGCCTTTGATTATGGCTTCCACTCCGAGCCCATCGCCGGTCAGTGCATCCACTCCGATGAACTTTATTTCATTACCCGGCAGTTTCTTCGAAGCAGCGCGCAACGCTCCCATTGCCATAGGGTCGTTCTGGGCGACAATCATAGAGACATCAGGATGGATGTTCAGAAGCGAATCCGTAAGAGTCTCCGCCATATCACCACGCCATTCGGCATCGACAGAAGCGACTATCTCGACATCAGCGTCCACAATAGCCTTCATGAAGCCTTCATGGCGTTCTATTGCAGGAGTAGAGCCGGTAAGTCCTTTGATTTCAATAAGTTTGCCCCCCCCAACGAGATTTGCAGCGACATATTGGCCCTGCATGTAGCCGATCTGTGTGTTGTCTGCGCTGATAAAGGCGGTATATTTGTCGCCTGTGACATCTCTGTCCACCACCACGACAGGAATTCCTGCATCAAAGGCTTCATCGACTGCAGGGGTGACCTCCCCTGCCTCATTCGGCGACACAATGAGCAGATCCACCTTTTTCTTCACGAAGTATCTTATATCTTCTCTCTGCTTACGGCTGTCGTCATCAGCAGAACGGATTTCCAGTTCTATCTCATGACTGAGCATGGCCTCGCGAAGCATCTCCTGGTTCATCTTTTCTCGCCAGTCGTCATTGCTGCATTGAGAGACTCCCACATGATATGTCTCGCCATGCCCATCACCGCATGCGGATAGAATCACTGACACAACAAGAAGATATAAGACACGAACAAATTTCATGGTATTATAGGTGTATATTATCAGCTCTGATGCGCAGGCCTGAGGAGGTCAAGAACGACCTTCACAGGATTGAAGGTAGC
>CAZYCJ010000007.1:0-49568 GCA_964645495.1 uncultured Muribaculaceae bacterium | reverse complement strand
CTATGCATCTTTCAAGAGTGTCATCTTCTTCTGAATACATGGCATCGCCGAGAATATTCCTCAGTTTCACCATTTCCTGCTCTACCCTTGATTTTTCCTCCGCCTTAATGCCTCCATAAATCGAGAGGCGGAGCCTGACGCCGGTGAGGGGATTCGGAAGGTAGGCAAGATGCATGTCTTCAGGCAGTGAGTCTTCCCATTCGTCCAGCATCTTGGACAGTGCTGATTCCGCTATGCCGAAGGTCATGACAGTGCGATGATAAATCTCCGATACAGAATAGTTCTGCCGGATGTCATCGGTCACATCATCCAAGGCTCCCAGTGCTTCGAACGGCACTCCGGGCAGCGAGTAGAGGGTCGCCTTGTGCCCGAATCTCTCTTCAGGGAACCTGAATGCCATTATCGGTGCAGTGCCGAGACGGTTAGGGATTACATGGCAGGTGTCAGGGACTGATGCCTGAGCCAGATTTATGTCCAGCACATCAAGTCCTCTTGCACTGAGTATCCTGTGTATGATCTCAAGTTGACGCTCGTCAGTCTTGTAAGAAGTGGAACGGGACAGTTTCGCCAAAGCCTTCTTGGTGATATCGTCTTTGGTCGGTCCGAGTCCTCCTGTCACGACAACGATCTCGTTTCTTCTGAGTTCTTCAGTAAGGCTGTTGATGATATCTTCGTGATCATCTCCGATGGATAGCATACGTGTGACCTTTATTCCCAGAGAGTTGAGTGCTCTGGAAATATGTGCTGAATTGGTATCAGTGATCTGTCCTATAAGGATTTCGTCCCCGATGGTACAGATGGATGCTCCGTTGATCTTCATGCTTTGCTATGGTTTGATTCCAAGTGCTTGATGATCTTCTTGACAAGTCCGGGACCTTCGTAGATGAAGCCGGAATATATTTCGACGAGAGATGCTCCTGCGTCAAGCATTTCCTTTGCGTCTTCAGGAGACATAATGCCGCCTACACCGATGATAGGGAGTTTTCCGTCAGACTGCTTATGCACATACCTGACAAGATCGAGGTTCTTCTGATGTACAGGCGCTCCGGACATTCCTCCATTACCTATTTCATCGATCTTTTCCTTGCTTATAGTAGTCAGTCCTTCACGGCTTCTGGTAGTATTTCCGGCCACAATTCCATCAATACCGGATCTCAACGAGTAATCGATGATCTCGTCCAACTGCTGATTTGAAAGATCAGGGGAGACTTTAAGAAGAATAGGACGGTATTCGTCGTAATACATTCTGAGTGAAAGCAGTCTGTCGACGATCTCAGAAAGGAAGGAGATATCCTGCAAGGCTGTGAGACCCACAACATTAGGACATGAAATATTGACTACGAACATGTCGACGAAATCGTAGAGAAGGCCGAATGCGGTCTCGTAATCCTTCGCCGCCTCCTCATTTATGCTCGATGTGTTCTTGGAGATATTAGCCGCAACGATCACATCGGGTCTTTCCTTCTTGAGATGTTCGACGGCATTCTTCACGCCTTTGTTGTTTATACCGAATCTGTTGATTATGGCCTTGTCACCAGGGACTCTCCAGCATCTCGGCTTCGGGTTGCCATCCTGAGGTTTTGGAGTAAGCGATCCTATCTCGACAAATCCGAAACCGAAGTTTGCCATATCATTGTAATATTCGCCATTCTTGTCAAGACCACCGGCAAGGCCTACAGGATTCGGGAATTTTATGCCGAAGACCTCTTTTTCAAGACCTGGAGATTCCTTTTTATATAGGGCTCTCATCAATGATCTTGCAAAAGGAACATGTCTGAGGAAAGACAGGGTCTTGAATGTCATGTTGTGGGCAGTCTCAGGATTGAAACTGAAAAGGAAAGGCTTGATAATATGCTTATACATGGTTCGGTATGGTTAAATCATACAAATATAATAAAAAGTACCGCTCGCGCAGTACTTTTATTTTAGGGTATCAGTCATTTCTTTTATTTCCTGAAATGATCCATCGTCAAAGAGAACGATGATTTTTTGTACTTTTCTCTGTGTGACAACTTGTTGCGCGGGGTCGTCTATAGATTTTATTTCGGTCGTGGACGGAATTTTGACAGGGGAGTCGACGGGAGGCTCGGAAAAAACAGATTCGCGGAACGCTTCATCATCTGTGAAAAGCACTCCTTCATTTACATTGACGGGGGACTCCTGTTCTCCAGCGTCCTTGTACATCTTTCCTTTTCCGAACATCAGCCATTCCATGTTCAGTCTGGGGTATTTCGACATCAGGGCCTTGAGAAAGTCGTAACTAGGATTGTTCCTTCCTGCCAACACGTGTGATACACTGGCACGTACCACATCTATGGTGTCAGCAAATTGTGCCTGAGTGATATTTTCGGCAGCAAGAAATTGTTTCAGACGGGTGTTCATTGTTGTCATCGATTACGTTACAAATGTAATAAAGATTTTTTGAATATGAAAGCGGGACGGTGCAGTTAAATTTGTAAACACAGTACCTGAATCACGTGATATTTATATAAAGAATAAATCTAATTAAATGTGCTTAAGTCTCTGAATATACAATATTTATTTCTTGCAAATCATGTCTTTTTGGGCCCTTTGAGCCCTATTAATGCCATTAAAGCGCAATAAATACAAACTTGTATTGCATAATCGATTTAATTAAATCAACATAATTCACTGATAAACAATAATATAACATGAATATTATTTAGGTATAACCAAATCTTATTTTCAACTTTGTCAATAAATGTAAATAAACGACCAGTCAGGCCAACATGATGTCAAATATTTACAGATGTGAATCACCGTATCTAAAGTTGTAAATCACATTTGTCAACATTGCTCAAATTACAAATGTGATTTCTAAAAGAAGTGAAAATTGTGTATTTTTGCAGGAAATTGTATTGTTAAACAAATTTGAAAGTCTCATGATACCTGAAATAAGAATAGAAGATTTTACATATCCGCTCCCTGACGAGAGGATCGCAAAATACCCTCTTGATAACAGAGATTCATCAAGACTGCTCTGTTACCGCGACGGCGAGCCAAGGACTATGTCATTTATTGACCTGCCCGGCTTGCTTCCGGAAGGATCGCTGATGGTATTCAATGATACCAAGGTCGTACCTGCCAGACTTCATTTTCAGCGGTCTACGGGAGCGCATATCGAGATATTCTGCCTTGAACCTGTCGCTCCTGAGGAATATGTGACGATGTTTGCCGTGACCGACAGATGCAGGTGGAAGTGTATTGTGGGAAATGTCAAAAGATGGAAGAATGATACGCTGTCGCTATATAATCCCGACCTTGCTCCGGAGGTTTCTGAAATGAATCTTAGAGCCGATCTCGTTGAAAGAGATGGCGAGACGTCAGTCGTGGAGTTTTCATGGGACAACGGTGCTCCGTTCTCCAAAGTACTGGAGGTCTGCGGTTCTGTGCCTATTCCTCCTTACCTCAACAGAGATACGGAGGACGTGGATCTTGAGAGGTATCAGACTCTCTATGCGAGATTCAGGGGATCTGTCGCTGCGCCTACCGCCGGTCTGCATTTCACTGAAAGGGTGCTTGACGCGATCAGAAAACGAGACATTGATACGCAGACAGTGTGTCTCCATGTGGGTGCTGGCACCTTTCTTCCTGTGAAGAGTTCGCTCGTATCAGAACACACGATGCATCGCGAACCATTTGTGGTGACGCTGGATTTCCTTAAATCTCTCATATCACGTAAGGGAAAGGTCATCGCGGTCGGCACGACCTCTGTAAGAACACTTGAATCTCTTTATTACGCGGGAATCAAATGTCTGGAGAATGGTGCTCCTGATGATGTGCAGCAGTGGGATCCGTATGTCAGGGAATATTCTTATTCTCTGGAAGATTCTCTTGCCGCACTGGTCGGTTATATGACGGATAATGATTTGGAACAGATGCAGTTGGGTACGCGTATCATTATCGTACCGGGGTACAGTTTCAAGGTGGTGGATGTGCTTGTCACTAATTTCCACCAGCCTCAAAGTACGCTTCTCCTGCTGATTTCTGCCTTTGTCGGCGGTGACTGGAAGACCATATATGATCATGCTCTTTCGGAAGGCTTCCGTTTCCTCAGTTACGGAGACAGTTCGGTCCTTTTCAGGGACTGACCGTGCAGATCGAGGGTTTGACAGAATTCAAGAGGCTGCTCAGTTTGATAATTTGCAGAGTTTTTATAAATTTGCATAATGTACTAAATTGGATTTGACCTATGGTAGATTTAGCAGAATTCGAGAGCATCAGCCCTTATAATGATGAAGAGGCGGTCGCGGCGCTGGGAAAATTGGCTGAACATCCTCTTTTGGCCGAATTTTCACGAACTTTCTTTCCGGACCAGTCTCCGGACTTTCTGAAAGTACTTCTTAAAAATATCAGATCGATCGATGAATTCCAGTTTCTTGTCATGTCGAAGTTTGTGGAGTGGGTGCTTGAGCGCACTGTACGTAATTTCTCATATGACGGAATCTCCAATATCGATCCTTCAAAGAAATTCCTTGCACTTTCAAACCACAGAGATATCATTTTTGATCCTGCGATTACCCAACTCGTGCTATACCGCAACGGTATTCCGTTGACTGAGATCGCTGTAGGAGACAATCTTGTATCAAGTCCTACCATCGAGTATCTTCTCCGTTCAAACAGGATGATCAAGGTGGTACGTGGCATCACTGCAAGGGAACTGTACCTGTCTTCTCAACTTCTGTCGAAGTATATCCGCCTGAACATCACTGAGCAGCGCAGTTCGATCTGGCTTGCACAGCGTCAGGGAAGGACAAAGAACGGATATGATGTTACAGAACAGGGACTCCTCAAGATGCTGGATATGAGCGGTTCGGGAGATTTCCAGAAGAGTTTCGAGGAACTCAACATCATTCCTATGAGCATCTCATATGAATTTGAGCCTTGTGATATCCTGAAGGCACGTGAACTTGTGATTTCACGTAAGCATAAGTATGTAAAGGCTGAAGGTGAGGATCTGAACAGCATCATTGTGGGCATCAAGCAGCCTAAGGGCAATGTGCATCTCAATATCGGCAAGCCGCTTACTTCAGAGGAGATCGCTGCAGCGGCACAATGTGACAAGAACGACCGTTACCAACTTATCAGGCATGCTGTCGATGTGCGTGTGATCGAGGGTTACAAGTTGTGGAAGAACAATTATGTCGCATATGATCTTGCGAATCAGTCTTTCAAGTATTCTCAGTACTATGAACCTGCTGATGTCGAGCAGTTTGTAGCATATATGCAGCATCAGTTGGACACTGTGGAGCCGGAGATCAACAGGGAGGATCTAAGACGTATCTTCCTGGATATATATGCCAATCCGGTGGTTACAAAGGAACTCCTCCAGAAAGAAAAAGCAACCGGAAGTATCCTTCTCTGACCTGACACAATAATCGAATAAATCCGACCGGCACTTTGTACCTGTCGGATTTATTTCATATTATTGTCATGCAAATCAGAACAGTCTTTCTACTTCTGAGATGATGGTTTCCGCCGGAAGATCCGGATCAAGCACCAGATGCGGCTTCGCATACACGACTTCATTTTCCGACTTGACCAGTTCCTCACCGCCTCCCGTGATGTTCAGCATGATGACCTCATCCTTCTTTACGACTCCTTCCTCGACGGCCTGGACAAGAGATGCCGTAGCAACAGCAGCAGCATTGTGAATGTCGATACCTTCAAGTTTGAGGAACATCTTCTTCCACTCATGGAGCATATCGTTGCTCACCTTGAAAATCTCTCCACCGGCATCCTCCATTGCGTCGAACAGACCGCCTGCGAGAGAATAAGGCGGCTTTCTGTTGGAAAGAACCTTTGCGTCGATGACTGCAGCTGCGTGACGTGCTTCTTCAGGAGTCATCGGGACAAGGGCGCGAGAGCGGATCTTCCATGAATCATACATGATCGTGAACGGATCATTCTGAGAAGGATACAGACGCATCTTATGCGAGCCGAAGCGTCCGTCCTCAATGAGCCTGAGATTGTTTTCCCACACTGCAATGGTACCTGTGCCGCTTCCGATAGCCTGGAAATAAGCGTCAGGAATGCGACCGATAGTCTCTACGGCAGAGAGCAAGGTCGTACCCATGCCGTCCCTTCTTGCAACATTCTTTGCTCCACCTTCCGCCATGAATCTGTCGCTCTTGCACACAATGTCGCTCAATGCGATAGCATCGAAATAGTCGGAACCCTTTGGAGAAGCGATGATCTTTACGCAGTCATTCAGAGGTTTGGTAAACCAGAGGGCACTGATGTTGTCTTCAGGAATAGAAATCAGAAGAGGAATATTATTGTCCGAACATACCTTTGCAAAAGCTCGGGCGGTATTGCCTGCCGAGGCTACAACCAGGATCTTGTCGTTATTATCGGGAAGTCGTCCGCACACTGAGTATGCTTCGGTTTCCTTGAATGAACATGTCTCCATGTGCGCTCCTATCTTTGGAAAATAGCCTGAGAACGTGATGTAAAGATTCTCAAGACCAAGATGGGATGCAAGTGCCTCAGACTTGTATGTGACCGGGGCGCATGAACCTTTAAGGGTTCTTTTGACCGGAAGCCAGTCGGCATATCTGTAGAATCCGTCAAGGTCGTTTCGCGGATTGAATTTCTTCTGCTCATAGTCTGCTCTGACAAGGCTCGGGCAGTCGCAGGCAGGATCTGCGAGGCTCCAGCCGCAGTCTTCGAACCTATGTCCTGTCGAGCAGCACACAAGATGGTACTTTGTTGGTTTGAACGTCATGATATCTTTATTTTATGTTTTTCCTCTATTATGTTACGGTCAACGAGTTCAGCAATGTCATTGACCGGAATGTCCGAGTATCTGTTGAATGTGGTTCTGCATAGCGGACATGCCGTCACTATCGCGTCAGGGTTGCACTCCTTCAGGTTTGCAAGGGCATTGACGGTAATGGCTCTTCTCTTGTCGAAACTCAGTGTCAGGCTGCCCAGGCTTCCTCCGCAGCAGATGCTTTCCTTGCCGTTCTTTGGTGCTTCAGCGAGCCTTCCGACAGATGATACAAGATGACGTGGTGCTTCATATATGCCGCATCCTCTTCCCAGTTCACAAGGATCATGATACGCAAGAAGCATGTCCTGTCTGTCAAGCCTGATATGCCCTTCCTTTACCAGCATGTCTATGTATTCGGTATGATGCATGATCCGGATTCCCTCAAGTCTGTATTGTTCCTTGAATATCCTGTAGCATATCGGACAACTGAGCAGGAGGATTCCGGCTCCAGATGATCTGATGATCTCCGTGTTCATCTCCACCATCTGCTTTGCCTGCTCTGTCCTGCCGGCCATCAACATAGGTCTTCCGCAGCAGATTCCGCCATCCTTGTCCATGAAAGTATAATCTACACCTGCTTTTTCAAGTATTTTCGTCATGGATCTGTGTATTGCCGGAGTCAGCATTGTCATACATCCTGCAAAATATATAACTTTGTTATTATTAATGTTGGAAACATCTTTGTTTGTACTTGTAACATTAATGTTATCCTCGGAAATTGCCATTAATGACGCTATGTTTGAGTAGTCCGGACTGAATTTGTACTGCCGTATGCTTCTCTGTGCGATCCTTATCTTGTCGCCTTCCACTCCGACAGGACAGACTGCAGAACATTTGCCGCAAAGGAGACACTTGTCGGTGATTTCTTCAATGCGTCTTTTATTGTTGCGCTTGATCTGGCGGTTGAGATAAACGGTAGTGTCCTTGATGTTCGGTCTTGACGCACCCATCGGACAGGCATCTATGCAGACACCGCAGCCCGGACAAGAGTATACTTGCAGTTTGGTAAATCCTTTACGTGGATGACGGATGTCGATACCTGCATTCCTCATGGGTATCAGAAGGATCTCTGCAGGTATATGCATGTATCTGCTGAAAGGAAGTATGCACATGAATACGCCAAGCGCAATAGAATATGCCCACCATGTAGGCAGGACGTTCATCTGGCCTGCGTAGAACAGATGCATGAAACTGTTCAGGGACTTTGTCAGAAACGATCCTCCGCTGATGTCGGCAGTGAATCCTTCTGCAAGAAGTCTGAGAGGGAAAATGCTCCAGAGGGCATATAGTCCTATCAGATCGGTTAAACTTCCTCTTGTCGTACGTCTCATGCCGAAGAAACGTGATCTGACGCGCTTGATCATGGCCAGCACAATGCCGCTCAGCACTACAAGCAGAAAGAAGTCCATCAGAAAGAAGAAAAACGAGCCCTTCATCGTGCTGTCCGTGACTGCCACAAAATATCTGAAGAAGATCGGATACCATATCCTATGAGCCCTTTCAGGGACGTATATCATTACTTCCAGGTGTCCTATGAGGATCAGCATGAACCACCCGAAAGCGATGCTGGAGTGCATGTAGCCCAGAAGTTTGTTCCTTTTCCATAATTTTACGTGGAAGAGACAGTCACAGAACCAGTCTCTCACATTCTTTGCCATGATCTTAGGATTGAGGAGCGAAAGGAAGAATTTCTTCCGGTCTGCCGGGGTCAGTTGAAGAATGATCCTGACAGCACCGATTCCGCACCATGACAGGACAAAGATCATTCCGATCATGAACGGAATGATGAAGTCGCTGTATCCTGACAGGATGATCTCTCTCATTGTCTTGCCTCCTTTTCATATATGCGGCAGATAGAGAGTATCAGGTGCCGTGTGTTGATTCCCCTAGGACATACCATTGTGCACTTTCCGCACAGCATGCAGTTGTTCAGCATCTTCAATGCCTCACTCTCCTTACCTCTCTGAAGGCAGAGAAGCACTTTGCGTACACTCATTCCTGAGAAACGCGATGCGGGGCAGGTCGCGCTGCACGAGCCGCAGGCTATGCACCGCATTGCGTCCGGCTCGATCCTGCACAGAGTGGCAAAACGTTCCATGTTGACCTTGTCAAGATTCACGGCTGAACTTGGCGATATTCTGAAACCAAACCTGTTTATCATTTGCGTGAACTGATAAGTGCGTGAATATCAAGGACTGCCGATCTTGCTTCTGCCAATGTTTCAGGCACGGTTTTCGGGCCTGTGCACGCGCCGGCATAGAAGATGCCTTGCCTTGGTGAAGAAGTGATGTTGAAGACATTATCTTTGCTTTTCAGGAAGCCGTCGGAGTCAATCGGAAGTGACAGCATGCCTGCAGCCTTGCTGCTGTCCGGATTGCACACCATGCCTGACATCAGTACCAGAAGATCCAGTGTCACCTTTACTGGTTTTCCCAGAAGTGTATCCTCAGCCTTTACTATGACACGACCGTCAATACCCTCGCTGACTTCCGATACACGTCCTCGGATGAAATGTATTCCATGATCTCTCTGGGCCTTGATGTAGAAGTCTTCGAATTTCTTTCCGAACAGCCTGAGATCCATATAGAAACAGTAAATCTGAGCGTCAGGATACTTTTCCTTCATTTCTATGGCCTGCTTGATGGCTGTGATGCAGCATACCTTGGAACATTGTGAGTTTCTGGCTTTTTCATCGCGGGATCCCACGCAGTGCACGAAGCCTATGGCATTCATAGGGACATTATCAATCCTTTTGTCATCGCCGTTGTTGAACCAATTCTCCAAGTCGGCATTAGTAATCACTTGATTGTAAATACTATATCCGTACTCCTCCTTTTTCGTGGCATCGAATAATCGGAAGCCTGTAGTTATCAGGATGTACCTCGTCATTATGGATATTCCGTTGGACAGCATGATGTTGTATCTGTCCTTCAGGCGGTTCATGAACTGTATCTCAGTGTTAAGAAAGATGTTTGCATCCTTGCTGGAAACAATCAGTTCCGACACAAGATCTCGGGCAGAAGTCATGTCCGGAAAGAGTCTGTTCCATCTGGCTACATGTCCTCCAAGGCTGTCGGTCTTTTCAATGATAATCGGAGAATATCCAAGCTTGAGGAGTTGCGATGCAGCTTCCAGCCCTGCTATTCCACCACCAATTATGACTACTATTTCTTTCATTTTCTTTTGTTTTAGTGACTCAGAAGCATTTCATGCCGGAAGGGAGTTCCGGCCTTTCCAGATCCTTTCTGTCAAGCCCTTTATATTTTTCCTCAGGATCATATCCGATACCGATCTTGTCAAGGAGTGGCTCGACGGCCACCTGATGGAGTTGAAGCCCGAGATCCCATGGGTCGTATCCGAGTACAAGACCTGCAACCTCTTCATATGTCAATACCGGGATGCCGAATCCGTTCTGCCCGTAAGTCTTGCCTTCCGTTTCTGCGATTACATATTGCCATCTGTCAAGGAAGTATGGGCATCCGGGGCAGTTTGTAATGATCATATCCGGCTTGTAAGGCTCCATGGATTCGAATTTCTTGTAGGTATTTGAGAGGGAGTATCCTCTGTTAGCCTTTACATGGTATTGTCGGAAACCATATCCGCAGCAATGTCTTCGTTCCGGATAGTCAATCACGTTTCCTCCCCATGATTCGACCATGCCTGTGAGGACATATGGATATTCTGCACCGCCGACACCTTTTGACGGAAACATCTTGGAATAGTGGCATCCGATATGTTCCACGACACGAAGGGGTTCTCCGCTGTCTTTGTTTACAAGATTGTATTTAGCCTTTTCTGCAATCTCATTGCGGAACTTGTATATGAGGTCGCTTGTATGGGCAAGGTTCTTCGGTTTCTTGAATTCCTTTCTGCAAGATTTCCACAGGAGTTCGCGTATCTTGGCCTCGAGTTCAGGAAACTCATGCCAGGTCTCGAGGATTTCTGTGTAGTTGCCGAAAGATGTGATGCATGAGGCCGCGTAATTTTCGTATCCTGCCTCAGTCATCAGAGCGAACTGCCTGGCCACTATCGTCATAGCGGTTTCCTGCGGGATGGTGTCGCAGTGGTATGCTATGCCTCCGCAGGTCGTATGATGCTCATTTTCGTATATATCCTTACCCAGAACATTACGGCATATCTCAAGGAACATCTTCTCGGAAGCAGGAAAGAAGTTCTGCCTTATGCAACTGCGTACATAATACCAGTGGTCATCAGGAATCTCCTTCTGATAATCACTCCATATTTTCTGTTTTCCCTGATAAATCATAATTCTGCTTTATTCGTTGAAATGTCCGTCAGAGCAATGCTCGAATGTATGGCGGAAATATTCGTCCATGCTCATTCCCATTTCTTCCGCCTTCTTTAGGGAGCATCTTTCGACGGTTTCTATCCTTTCGGTGGCTCCTGTGACATCGAATATTCTTTTCAGCTCGTCGAGATCCTCCTGAGGAATGGCCCGCAAGGCTCCGGGGCCGCTGCCTTTATAGTTGCCTCCTTGTCTCGCATAACTGTCTTCAAAGTGTTCCGTATGCCATTTCCATATAGGTCCGGACTCGACATGATCTTCCCATGAAAAGGTGTCCGGATAGACGCAATATCCGTAATTGAGGATATTGCCGCTCATTATCTTCGTGAGAGGGTAGAGTTGACGGCCTTTCTCGGATTCCGTAAAATATCCCAGTCTTGCAGAAAGGTTGCGCAGAGCCATGATGACAAGTCCGGGGCCGTTCTTTCTCGGGCATCGTGTCAGGCAGGACATGCATTCTCCGCAGTACCAGATCACATCGCTCTTGAGCAATGATTCTATCTCAGAGTCATCGCCACGCTGTACGATATCGACTATCTTGCGAGGGTCGTATCTGTAGAATTCCGCTGCCGGGCAGATGGCCGTACATGTGCCGCAGTTGATACATGTCTTGAGGCCTTCCTTGATACGGTAGTCTTCCCTCAGCTGGTCATATAACTTGCCCATGGTCGTGTTTCTAAAGGTTGATTATCAGATGCCACATGTACGCTCCTTCCATAAGAAGAAGGATGACGCCTTCCGCTCTGTCGAGTTTGTTCTTGCTGAACATGTATGCACTGAGCAGGATGAATACCGAGCATATCAGCACTGCTCCCATATCCACAGTCGTCATTCCTCCGAATGACAACGGATGGATCAGCGCAGCACCACCGAGGATCAGAAGGATATTCGAAATGTTTGATCCGAGGATGTTTCCGAGTGCCAGCTGGCCGCGTCCTTTCAGCGCTGCCACAATGCAGGTGGCAAGTTCCGGCATGGAAGTACCGGCAGCCATGATAGTGATGGCTATGAACTTGTCAGAGACCCCGAAGATATGCGCTATTTCTGTGGCGGAATTGACGAACAGTCTTCCTCCGAAGACAAGAGCCGCAAGACCTCCGACAACCATCATGGCCGATGTGAGGCCGCCATGAACCTTGATATCTTCTCCGATATCCTCCACATCTTCATTTACATTCTCGTCCTTGGTGAATGATTTCCACAGGTACCATGCGAAAAGTACGAGCATTATGATACCGTCAAAGCGGCTCAACTGATCCGCTTTGCCTGTTCCGAAAAGGGTAAGGTTCATTCCGAGAAGAATGAGGAGGAGCGTGACGAATATGTTCAGAGGAATGTCTCTTCTGAGATTGTTTCTGGTGATCACAAGCGGTGATATAAGGGCCGTGACTCCAAGAATCATCATTGTGTTGAAGATGTTCGAACCTATGACGTTGCCTATGGCCATGTCTGACTTGCCCTGGAAGGACGAAAGGAAACTGACTACCATTTCCGGAGCTGATGTGCCGATGCCGACGATCGTCAGTCCGATGACGAATTCGCTGAGCCCGAACCTCTTGGCTATGCTTGATGCGCCGTCGACCAGATAGTTCGCTCCCAAAAGAATCAATGCAAGTCCTGCAAGAAGTATTATGATCTGTGTGAATATTACCATTTTGTGATTTCGGTTGATCTATTCGTTTTATACATAAACATATTCTGCAAAGTTAGTAAAATCTCTTGAAATATCTTATATTTGTAAGATATCAAGATTTATGGAATCATGAAAAGGATACTTGCTTTATTTCTTATGTTCGCTTTGCCATTGCAGGCTCTTTGCAGCGACTCGCTCAGTGTAATCTACAGGATCAGGCTCGATCAGGACATTGACAAGGCTGCTCAGAGGCTTGTGGTTCTCGGGCTTGAAAAGGCAGAGCTGGCCCAGGCAGACTATATACTGCTTGACCTTAACACATACGGCGGTGCCGTGGATGCTGCCGACAGCATCCGTGCAGCCATCTTGAGATGTGAAAAACCGGTCATTGCCTATGTCAACATGCAGGCAGCATCTGCCGGAGCTCTGATAAGCATCGCATGCGATTCCATATATATGAAGACCGGCAGTTCTATAGGAGCAGCCACGGTTGTGGACCAGAGCGGAAACGAGATGCCGGACAAATATCAGTCTTTCATGCGTGGAATGATGCGTTCTACCGCTCAGGCAAACGGTAGGGATCCGCATATTGCCGAGTCTATGGTGGATACAGCGAATGTGCTCAGCCTGACTCCGTCAGAGGCGATTGAAGTGGGATATTGCGAAGGGGTATATGAATCGGAACTTGAAGTGGTGAAGGCGGTAGTAGGTGATAATGAGTTTGTAATCAAGAATATGGACGATGATCTGTCTTGGCTGGACAAACTGATACAGATTCTTCTGAATCCGCTCCTTCAGTCCATTTTCATGATGATGATCATAGGAGGAATCTTTGTGGAGATACGTACTCCGGGAATCGGTCTTCCTTTGCTGACGGCTGTTGTCGGAGCCCTTCTTTATTTTGCACCTGCCTATCTCGGGCATCTTGCCACATATTGGGAGATTCTTCTTTTTGTGGTCGGCCTGGTGCTTCTTGCGATGGAACTCTTTGTCATTCCAGGATTCGGGGTGTGCGGCATAGCGGGAATCATCGCCATAGTCGTGTCACTGGTGTTTGCCATGGTGGACAATGCCGAACTCCTGCGTTGGGACGGCACTCTCAACCTTCAGCCGATACTTCAGCCTCTCGGTATTGTAATTCTTTCATGCACAGCAGCAATTTTCGGATCCATGTGGATTGTAAGGAAACTGTATTCTACCAGGTCATTTGACCATGTGGCACTTCGACAGGAACTGAAGGCTGAGGATGGCTTCACCGGAGTCGTTTCAGGGCTTGAAGTCCTTTTAGGGGAGACTGTCACAGTCTTTACTGACCTGCGTCCGAGCGGAAAGGTCCAGTCTTCTGACGGAAAAATCCACGAAGCCACCCTTAAGTTCGGCGGCTTTGCCTCAAAAGGAGAATCTCTGAAAGTGCTTTCTGCCGAACAGGGCCGCCTGTACTGCGAGAAGCGATAGTACTTTGCATCATACACGAAAGCCTGTGGACGAACGAAGCATTTCCCTTGTTTCCTGCTTCGAGAGCCACAGGCTTTCGTAAATGAAATGAAACGATTATCGTCTTCTTAGTGCAACTACATTCTCAACATGATGTGTATGAGGGAACATGTCCACAGGTCTGACAGCAGTGATCACATAGTCCTTGCATAGTATCTCAAGGTCACGAGCCTGCGAGGCCGGATTGCAGCTCACATAGACCATACGGTCAGGAGCGGCATTGAGGATTACCTGGGCCACATCAGGGTGGATACCTGCTCTCGGAGGGTCAAGAATGATCACATCCGGACGGCCATGTTCTTCGACAAAGGCATCAGTCAGAATATCCTTCATGTCTCCTGCAAAGAACTCGCAGTTCGTGATGCCGTTGTTCTCAGCATTTATCTTTGCATCCTCGATCGCTTCCGGCACATATTCGATTCCGATCACCTTTGATGCCTTACGGGACACGAACTGTGCAATGGTTCCGGTACCTGTATAGAGGTCGTATACCACTTCCGAGCCTGTCAAGGCGGCATATTCGCGCGCTACACTGTACAGTTTATAGGCTTGTCTGGTATTCGTCTGGTAGAAAGACTTCGGCCCGATCTTGAACTTAAGTCCTTCCATATATTCATAGATGGCGTCCTCGCCTCTGTAAAGAACGCATTCCTGATCTGAGATGGAATCATTCGGCTTTCCGTTGATCACATAATAGAGTGAAGTGATCTGCGGAAAACGCTCTGCCACTGCATCAAGAAGGGCAGTGCGTGCTTCTGCATCCTCGTGGTAGAAGCATACGATCAGCATCACATTGCCGGCCTCTGTGGTGCGGATGAACATATTGCGAAGGAAGCCGACATGTTCACGGATGTTGAAGAAACTCAGACCGTGCTCAAGGGCATACTTCCTTATGAAAAGACGGATCTCGTTTGACGGCTCCGGCTGCAGATAGCAGTGGTCGATGTCGAGGACCTTGTCGAAGAATCGTCCCACATGGAATCCCAGACCGTATTTTTCCTGTTCCGAAAGTACATCGGCATTCTCGTGGTCGAATATCCATCGACGCTGTGAAAATGTAAATTCCAGTTTGTTACGGTAATAGGTGGTCTCATCTGAAGGGACGACAGGGGTTATTTCAGGAACATCAAGATGGCCGATGCGTACAAGCTGGTCGTAGACCTGCTGCTGCTTTGCCTGAAGTTGCATTCCGTACGGAAGCGGCTGCCATTTGCATCCTCCGCAGACTCCGAAATGCTTGCAGAAAGGCTCAAGGCGATGCTCGGAAGGCTTGACCATACGGAGAATGAAACCCTCCATATAGTTCTTCTTCTTCTTGGTCACCTTTACATCTACGACATCTCCAGGCACTGCAAACTGGACGAACAGTACTGTACCGTCAATTCGGGCCAGCGCCTTTCCTTCCGCCGCAACAGCCTCTATAACCACATTTTCCAGAATAATTTCCTGCTTTTTCCTTGCCATATTATGAAATCTTCAACTTTGTTTTGTAGAGAGTCTGCGATATGTTGATCATGAAGTCACCCATCTTCTCAAGTTCAGACACGATGTCCATGTAGTATACGCTGGTCTGATAGTTCTTGCGCTCGCTCTCAATGCTCTCGATCTCCTCATCGCGAAGATTGTTTCTGAGATTGTTGATGCGGTCCTCGGCGGCATACGCATTGGCAATTTCGCCCAGACGACCTTCAAATGCATTCTTAAGGTTCTCTATCATCACATCGTATGTATCTTCAACGAGGTCGACCATTGCGTTAAGTTTTTTGATTGTCTCTGCGTCGAATGTCTTATTGTGTATATTTCTGCGTGAGAGGATACGGCTGATCGACTCGCCTGAGTCTCCGAGCGATTCGAGCTCTCCGATGATCTTGTACATCGCCTTGATCATGATCGAGGTCTTCTCGCTGATTTCTTCTGCAGAGACTGCATTGAGGAATGTGGCTATTTCATATTCGATCCTGTCTGATATCTCCTCATATTTCACCAGTTTGCCGCGTAGTTCTTCGAACTTGTCCGGATCTGTCTCATTGATGGCAGCGCGGGCATATCCGAGTCCGTTCTTTGATATCTGTGCAAAATGGATGATCTCATTGAAAGCCTGTTCTGTAGCAAGTTCAGGAGTCGATATGTGGCCTGCCTCGATGTATTTGAGACGGAATGCCTTGTCCTCTTTATTTACAGGTTCCTTTATCACGGCACAGACTGCCTTTTCAATAAGACCTGTGAACCATATGAGGATGCAGGTGTTTATAGTATTGAAAAGGGTATGGAGCATTGAAAGTCCGTAGAGAGCGGATGTCGCTTCAGGGCTGTTCGGCTCAGACACTGCAAATCCTTCAGCGGCAGGATTCGGAATTCCGAAGATACCTGAGGTGATTGCTCCGACAAGAGAGAGGAACGGCTTGAAGAATATGAGGGCCCAGATCACACCGAATACATTGAATATTGTATGCGAGAGAGCGGCACGCTTTGCCGATGGGTTACCGACAGATGCTGCTATGTTTGCCGTGATGGTAGTACCGATGTTTTCACCAAGAACCATTGCGCATGCCATCGGGAACGGTATCCATCCCATGCTGAGCATGATGAGTGTGATGGCCATTGTAGCAGATGATGACTGTAGCACGAGTGTGAGTACTGTACCGAATCCGAGGAAGAGGAGAACAGACCAGAAACCGAAACCGGACCAGGTCTTCACGAATTCAAGCACCTCAGGAGTCTGCTTGAGGTCAGGAACGGAATCCTTCATGAATGACAATCCGAGGAATAGAAGAGAGAATCCGATGATCAGTTCCGAGATGTTTCTTCTTTTATCCTTCTTTGAAATGGAGAAGATGAATCCGAGAAGCATCAGTGGAACGGCAAGAATTGAGATGTCTGCCTTGAAACCGAGCCATGCCACAAGCCACGCTGTGACTGTGGTTCCGATATTTGCTCCCATGATCACTCCTATGGCCTGCACGAGAGTCAGGAGTCCTGCATTCACGAAACTCACCACCATTACAGTGGTCGCTGATGATGACTGGATCACTGTTGTGATTCCGAGTCCGGTAAGAACTCTCTTGAGAGGATTTGAGGTCATTGAAGAGAGGAAGCCTCTGAGTCTGTCACCGGCTGCCTTCTGAAGGCCGGCGCTCATAAGGTTCATTCCATAGAGGAACATACCCAACGCTCCGAGGAGGGTGAAGATCTGTAAAATACCCATAAATTCAGTTCAGTTGATTTAATACTTGTCACAAAAGTATTTGATTTGCGAAGAAATCACAAGCAACCATGTGTTAATAAATTGTTAAATGAAAGCGATGGCCTAGCCTTAGCCATATGCTTATAGAGCGATTGAGAGATGTTGATCATGAAGTCTCCCATTTTTTCAAATTCGGAGACGATATCCATGTAGTATACGCTGGTCTGATAGTTCTTTCTTTCATTATCGATGCTCTCGATCTCCTCGTCACGGAGATTGTTCCTGAGGTTGTTGATCCTGTCCTCACAAGCATAAGCGTTCGAGATATCGGTAAGATTGCCTTCGAAAGCCAGTCTGAGGTTCTCGATCATCACATCGTAGGTATTGTCTATGAGATCCGCCATTGCGTTGAGTTTCCTTACAGTTTCCTGATCGAAGGTCTTGTGGTGGATGTTTCTACGTGAGAGGATACGGCTGATGCTTTCTCCGGAGTCTCCGAGTGATTCGAGTTCTCCGATGATCTTGTACATTGCCTTGATCATGATCGAAGTCTGTTCGCTGATCTCCTCTGCAGAGACTGCATTGAGGAAGGTTGCGATCTCGTACTCGACCCTGTCGGAAATCTCCTCGTATTTCACGAGTTTGCTGCGGAGTTCCTCAAACTTGTCAGGGTCCGTCTCATTGATCGCTGCACGTGCATAGCCGAGGCCGTTCTTCGATATCTGCGCAAAGTGTATGATCTCGCTGAAAGCCTGCTCAGTCGCAAGTTCAGGAGCGGCAAGAGGACCAGCTTCGATATATCTGAGTCTGAAGGTCTCCTCATCTTTGCTCTGCGAGCCCTTGATTACTTTGCATACGATCTTCTCAATGATCGGAACACACCATATCAGGATGCATGTGTTTATGGTGTTGAAAAGGGTATGGAGCATCGAGAGACCGAAGAGGTATCCTGTCTGTACAGGCTGCTGAACGATGTTACCGTCCGCATCCCTGATCACATCTGCTGAGGTGAATACAGAAGTTGCCGGGTTCGGAACATTGAAGACTGCCTCTGTGATGACACCGATGAGTTTAAGGAAGAGAGGGAAGGTGATCAATGCCCAGCATACTCCGAAGAGGTTGAATACAGTGTGGGCGAGAGCGGCACGCTTCGCTGATGTGTTACCTACTGCAGCGGCGATATTGGCTGTGATGGTGGTACCGATATTCTCTCCGAGTACCATAGCGCATGCCATGTCGAATCTGATCCATCCCATGTTCAGCATGATCAGTGTCAATGCCATGGTCGCAGACGAAGACTGAAGCACTAGGGTCAGTACCGTACCGAACAGGAGGAAAATCAGCACTGAACCGAAGCCGAAGCCCTGCCATCCAACTATGAATTCAAGCACTTCAGGAGTCTTGCTGAGATCTGGAACTGAATTCTTCATGAATGTGAGACCGAGGAAGAGGAGCGAGAAACCGATGATGAGTTCCGCAATGTTTCTTCTCTGGTCCTTCTTTGATATGGAGAGGATGAATCCTACAGCCATGAGCGGAACTGCAAGGATAGATATGTCAGCCTTGAAGCCGAGCCATGAAACGAGCCATGCTGTCACTGTAGTACCGATATTGGCACCCATGATCACACTTATGGCCTGGGCGAGTGTGAGGAGTCCGGCATTTACAAAGCCGACCACCATGACGGTTGTGGCAGACGATGACTGTATGACGGTTGTAACTCCAAGACCGGTAAGTACTCCTTTGAAGGGGTTTGAGGTCATTGCAGACAGGAAATTTCTAAGTCTGTTTCCTGCTGCTTTCTGAAGTCCAGAACTCATAAGGTTCATTCCGTAAAGGAACATACCGAGCGCACCGAGAAGTGTAAAGATCTGTAACATGTTTCTGGTGTAAGTTTAATTGTTTTTTATGGACTTTATGCGATCTGTGTACTAAGCAGGTACCATGTATATGCTACGAAGCATACGAACATGAATGCACCGGATGCTCTGTTGATCTTGCCTGTAAAACCGAAGACCAGCGGGATTATCGCAGCGCTGATCATCACGATATAGTCGATTGCCGTGATGCCGGCAGAGGTCAGAGGCATCACCTGCGAACTCAATCCGAGGATCAGGGTTATGTTGAATATATTGGAACCTACGATGTTTCCAAGGGCCATCTGAGTGTTCTTTTTCACAGCAGCAGCAACGGATGCCGCGAGTTCGGGAAGTGAAGTGCCGCATGCGATGAGAGTGAGAGAGATGAATGCATCGTTCACTCCGAATGACTTGGCGATGCTGACAGCATTGTCAACGAAGAAGTCGCAGCTGACGATCAGTACGGTGAGACCTCCGATAACCTTGACGATTGCAAGCCAAAGGGGAGTCCTGTCTTCTTCATGGGCTTCTTCCTGCACATTTACAGATGATTGCTTGCGGTCACGGTAGAACGAGTACCACATGAATATTCCGAAACAACACAGAAGGATAAGTCCGTCGATTCTTCCTATGGTGGCGGCACTTCCGTTAAAGAAATTGAATGCCAGCACGGTAAGGAGGAGCGAGACACCGATGCACAGAGGGATCTCGAACTTCATGTTGCTCTTGTTGACCGCGATAGGGAAGAATACTGCCGTGAGGCCGAGGATGCCGAGCACATTGAAGATGTTTGATCCGACGACATTGCCTATTGCTACATCCGCGTTGCCGTTGACAGCACCGATGAAACTTACCACAAGTTCGGGCATTGATGTACCCACGCCGACTATTGCGGCACCGATCACGAAATCAGATACTTTGTATTTTCTGGCGATCGACACTGCTCCGGCCACAAGATAGTCGGCGCCGAAGACAATGCCGACAAGTGAAATCAAAAGAATTACGTATTCCACCATTATTTGACCAGTTTGTTGATTTTAGCGAGTTCATACTCATAGATTCTTGAGCATGGCTCATATTTATAAGGTATATATTCGAAAAGTTGAACGAATGCTTTTCCGGATTCCTTGCTGTGGTAGATGTCAAGTCGTACGCCGTTGCCTTTGTCTTCTTCAGCGAGATCTACCGACTCTGGCTTGGATGAGATGGCATCAGCGATTGACTGTCTCATACTCTGGGCGAAGAAACGCTCTTTCTTGCAGTATTTTACACCTGTTTGCGTATCCTTGTATCCTGTCTTGACTGTCAGGAAAAGGATGATTCCTGTAAAGAGGGCGAAATAACCAAGGATATTCATAGGGGTTGAATCCGGAATAAAAGCCAGAACAAATCCGGCGATCACTGTTGTTGCTGATACGATTATATCTTTTGCAGAGCGTACTCTGATAAATTCCTTATTCATAATTGTATAGTTTAAATGATTGATTGTCAATTGGTTGTAATATAGTTTAAGATAGGGGAGAGGGCGGCATCATAAATGATGTCGCTATTTGGGGCATGCGGATGTGCGGATAAGGCTAAATGACAAGTTTTCCGAGACTTATGAGGCGGTGTGTCGTCTCTACGAGTCCGGAAGGAAATCTGTATAGATTTATAAGATAGATTGCTGTGGTCTTGCCGTTGTGAAACTTGCCGTCCTTAGGCAGGAAGAAGCCCGATATGTAGTTTGTTCCGACGCGTTTTGCAGTGTTTGTCACAGTGCGCGGAATGTTTATCAGGTTTGTCGGGCGTGGAAGATTAAGTTCGTGGTCAGAGGCAGATATCGTCGTGAGATCTTCAGAAACTACGAAATTACCGACCATTCTGAAAATGTCATCGTCAGACTGACAGGTGTGTTGACCATTGAAATCCTTCTGAATCAGCAGTGCGATACAGAAGGTAATGATGACATATGACAGGTGTTTTATCTTCATTTTAAATCGCTGCAAAATTAATGAATTTCTTTGGGACTGTCGTTATCATTTTCATTTTGTAACAAAAAATTAGTTTTTACTGATCAATATTATGAATTCTAAAGCATTTATTATCTGTATCCTGTTTTGTTATACAATTGATATTATGTTAACATACTCCTGTGGAAATGTTAATTTCTCCCAATAAAACTCATCAAACAGTTGCTGCTTTCAGAGATGGAGAGGAATGGCGACGACAGATGCTTGAATATGTAGCAGTACCAAGGTCCGTTCTGAGCGATGCCATGAAAAGACTTCATGACGTTATGAAGCAATTGCAATATCGAAAATTAATTGTACCTTAGCGGAGATTTTGAACCGCATATGCGGCGTGTACTCCAGAACACCACGTAAAAAACAGGAAAATGAAAGAGTTAAAAGTATCTGTATCCTTCATGCTGCTGGCAATCCTATTCAATGTTTGCCTCATAGCAGCAAATCTTATCGGAATCAAAGTAATTCAGATCGGCAGTGTGTCTGTCAGTGCCGCGCTGCTGGTATTTCCGATTTCATACATCATCAATGATTGCATTTCGGAGATATGGGGATTCCGCAACGCCCGTCTGGTAATCTTCATAGGCTTTGCGATGAATATATTCGTCGTTGCATCAGGCCTTCTCGCCATTGCAATTCCGGCTGCCCCATTCTGGGATGGAGGAGAACATTTCAACTATGTCTTCGGTATGGCACCGCGCACGACGGCTGGTTCGTTGCTTGCATTCTTAGTCGGTTCCATTCTGAATGCTTATGTGATGAGTCGCATGAAAGAAATCAATCATGGCAAGCATTTTTCATTCCGCGCAATCACTTCAACTCTTGTGGGCGAAAGTGCAGACTCGCTGATATTCTTCCCTATTGCCTTTGGTGGTGTTATTCCGTGGGAAGAAGTAATTATGATGGCCGTTACTCAGATTGTACTCAAGTCATTGTATGAAGTCATCGTATTGCCTCTTACTATTATAATAGTCAGGAGATTAAGAGAAAGTGAAGACACTCTGATATCAGAAACAGAATAATAATAAACCAAAGAAATGAATGAACTGAAAGATCAGCTCTCCCTGTTGGGAGGAAAAACCGTATATAGGCAGGACTATGCTCCTGATGTACTGGAGGCATTTGAAAACAAGCACCCGGAAAACGATTATTGGGTCCGGTTCAACTGTCCCGAGTTTACAAGTCTATGTCCGATAACAGGACAGCCCGATTTTGCTGAAATCCGTATATCTTACATCCCGGATGTGAAGATGGTTGAGAGCAAAAGTCTTAAACTATATCTGTTCAGTTTCAGAAATCACGGAGCATTTCATGAAGACTGCGTAAACATAATAATGAACGACCTGATACATCTGATGGATCCGAAATACATAGAAGTTACAGGAATCTTTACTCCAAGAGGGGGCATCTCCATCTATCCGTATGCCAATTACGGACGTCCCGGAACCCGATATGAGGAGATCGCCCGCCAAAGACTCATCAGCAGAGAATAACGGGAGCCGATTGCAGATTTCACTTTCTTTGCCATACCTAATCTATGGTCTTGTCTATGTTGAACCGTGTGATCTTTCTTGAAGTGTTCTTCTGGAATTCCGAGTCTCTCAACTTGACCCTCTTGACTGCCTTGTATGGAGGCATCTTTGCATTCAATGCTTTTACCTGGTCTTCAAAATAGCCTTGGATGTCCGTTATTCCCTTGTCCTTCATGAGTTCAGTATCAGGGAAGATTTCCGCCACAATGGTGATTCTGTCTTTCTGGACACGGCTTTCACCTGCATAAACCACGACTTCGGTAACTCCTTCAACCTTCTGCAGGTCGGCCTCAATCTCTTCAGGGTAGACGTTCTTTCCGTTTGAAAGGATTATGAGGTTCTTCTTTCTTCCTGTGATATATATCCAGCCTTCGTCGTCAAGTTTGCCATAGTCTCCGGTATGGAAGAAGCCGTCCTTGTCGAAGACTTCAGCAGTCGCCTCAGGGTTGTTGTAATATCCGAGCATGACGTTAGGGCCCTTTACGCAGATCTCGCCTTCTCCATTCTCGTCCGGATTGTCAATCTTGACACGGCATGCCAGAATAGGTGTTCCCACACTTCCCTTCTTCCGGTATTCGTTTCTGTTGGCGGAAATCAGCGGAGAGCATTCGGTGATTCCGTAGCCGTTCAGGATTGTGATTCCCAGGGAGTCGAAGGTGCTGATTATTTCTTCATCAAGTTTGGCACCGCCGCAGATGATCAGTTCCAACTTTCCTCCAAAAGCACTCAAGACACTTGAGAAGAGTTTTTTCCTTATGTCTATACCGGTTTTTCTGAGTAGGTCGCTCACTTTCATCATCATCTTAAGAAGCCCTTCTTTTCCTGTCTTTCGTGCTGTGGTCCAGATCTTTCTGTTCATCACTTCAAGGAATGCAGGAACAAGAATGAGATGGGTCGGCTGCTGTTCTCTGATCTCGTCGCTTACATGTTTGATTCCGCTTGAGATATAGACTTCACATCCCTGCGACAGGTGGCCGACATAATTGACTGTCGATCCGAATGTGTGGTGCGGCGGAAGGACGTGCAAGGTCTTCCTGGTGATGTCGAAATTGTACATTCCGAGGGTCATGTCAAGGCCTATGTTGGCTTGGGAAAGCATCACTCCTTTGCCTTTGCCCGTTGTTCCGGAAGTGAAGACGATTGAAGCAAGTCTGTTTACGTCAATCTTGTAATCGTAGTATGAATTGTCTCCTTCATTGAAGAGTTCTTCTCCCCTTTCCTGCAGTTTCTTGAGCGATGTAAGTTCCTTAGATCCAAGAAGTTCTGCGTCCAATGCGGATTCAGGGGCGACAGAGATGAGTGTCTCTACAGTCAGAAGTCCTCCGTTCTGGAGAAGTTCCCTTATCTTGCCCTCGGAAGCCTTTCCAAAGATTACGGCCTTGCATCCGGTCGTCGTAATGATGCCGTCGATATCTTCCGGCGGCAGTTCCTTGTCGACAGGCACTGTTACAGATCCTATGGCCATGACGGCGAAAAACGAGCAGCACCAGCCGTAGGAGTTCTCCCCTACAATCGCAATGTTTTCTTCGCGGAGTCCTTTCGCTATGAGAGAGGTTCCAAGGTTTCTTACATCGATGCGCCATTGGGAGAATGTGACTTTTCTGACTTCCTTTTCCCAATAATTTTCCTTGTAGGAAATTGCTGTCCGGTCAGGAAAATTCTGTGCGGCCTCCTCTACAAGCGAACGCATGTCGTCAATGAAGGTGGTCCTGTAAATTGGATAATTCTTATTCATCTTTCAGGTTTTAGTCTAACAAATATAATGTTTTTTATTCAAATGGACTTATTGAAATGGAAAATATGCATAAGAGTTTTGATTATAGGCAGATATCACAAATAGGATAAGCAATCAATGAAGGAAGGCCTTGGCCTTCTTCCAGTTTCCGAATTCCAGGTCGGACTCCTTCATCATGATGTCGAGAACATCCGACTCGTCGAAACGGAGTCCGATCTTTTCGTCACTGGCCAGACGCAGCAGGTGGTAAAGTGACTGATATTCATCCCCAGACACTTTTGCACTTCCGTCAAGCAGCAGATGGCCGTCCGCACCGTCTTCCACTTCCTCAAAGGTGATCTCAAGTTCAGGCTCTGTCAAAGATTGGTCGTCATCATCGACAAGGATGCAACTCTGGAATGTCTCGAAATTGATTGATTTAGCGTATTTTATGACAAACTGACCTTTCGGCCATTCCCCGACCCCGTTCACGACCGGACTGCCATATCCGAGATATCCGTCAATGGCACCGAAAAAGTAAAGCATGCCTTCGTGCGGGAGTCGTCCCATCCTGTCGAACGGTATCAGGTCCTCGCAGTTGATCTGACAGATGAAAGTGAGAGGATAATCGATGGTTTCCCCGTCTTCGTCGATCGCCTCTACTGTCGGATATTGCATGTTTTCGGGCATGTCAGGATCGCCCCACCATTTGCTTCCGCAGAACAGGATGCGTTCTGTCTTCTGCAGGTTCAGTCTTATTGCCATATGTAATTTCTATTTAAACCAATTCTGTTAGTACCAGCCGCAACAGATTCCATTCTTTTGCGTATCTCCTCATGTTCTTTGAGTATATTCGCTGATATGGATGGTTTATACCCATTGATCGACTCCTCGATCATAGATTGCGTGATCAATGTATCTTCCATATCGTCCGGTTTAGAATGTGATTGCTATATCAAAGGATACCGCGCTGACATATGCATTGTTACGGTTGATTCTGTCGTATGGGATCTCGCTTCCGTCGTATTCGACCTTCGGATGAGTGTACGTGGTACGTAGATTTACCAGAAAATCAAGTTTGGTGTGTCTGCTCAGAGACAATCTGTATCCCCCTCCGATCTTGCCCACGAGGATTTCCTGAGGATGCTGCTTTATGATCACCCCGCTTCCCAGATCGAGGAATGTGAACCATCTGTCAGAATCCGGATCTTCTCCGAAATACCTTGTGCCTCTGATTGACATCGGAATGACCATATCATATTTTTCCACCCCAGCCAGTCCGGCATAGAACGATAGGTTCCATGTTTCGCTAAGATTGTATCCTATATGGAGGTAGGCTTCTGCATTGCAGCAGAATGTGAATGAATAACCGTCAGTATTTACTCTGTACCCTTCCGGAGCGAAGAAATTGTAGTGATAGCCTGAATGAAATACGCCCACGCATCCCCACTCCGCGCCGAATGTCAGACGCGGGAAATCCTTTTCCTGTGCGCCTGCAACTGCGAAAGACACACAGGTCATCAGAAATATGATCAATGCTCTTTTCATAGATCAGAAGCGATATCTTATACCGATTTCCAGCATCACCATGTTGATAAGACCGTATCTGTAATACTCCATTCTGATGGATTCTTTCAGGAAAACCATATGTACTCCCAGAACAGGGGAGACGCATGCCGAAATCTCAATATTTCTGGAAAAACTGCACTGCACCCCCACTCTTCCTGCCAGTCCGACGTGGAATCCGCGCTCCTTCAGGAAATCCTTTGACCATCCTGCCTCAAGACCCGGACCGGCAAAAAAATCTATCCTTTCCCCGTTTCTCGAATCCCATGTCTTCATTATCATGTTCCATGTGAATGATGCCGATACCCCAGGATACTGTTCCCTGTCCATGAATGTCTCTCCTGTCGTTGTCTTGACGGAAAATTCGATAAATGTTTCATCGTTTACACTATGGTCATAACTGAGTCCGATTCCGTTGAACGAAAATGTCGTACCGAATGATTTAGGTTGCGCGAAGGCGTTACCTGCAAGAATGACCGTCAGAAAAGATACGGCCAGTATTTTCAATCCCCTGGCAGACATGTCAATCACATTGTACAAAATGCGAATTTAACAAAAATAAGGGATAATGCGAGAAATTTTCTTAACTTTGTCTGATGTACAAACCTAAAACCTGAAATACCATGTCAGTTACCATCAAGAAAGTCGAGACAAAACGTGATCTGAAGACCTTTGTCAGATTCGCAAACAGGCTCTATAAAGGCAATCCGTACTATGTTCCATGCATGCCTTTCGATGATCTGAACACTTTTGACAAGGGTAAGAACGGTGCATACGAATTCTGCGACACGGAACTCTATCTTGCATATAAGGACGGAAATGTGGTAGGAAGAGTTGCTGCGATCGTCAACCACAAGGCCAATGATACCTGGAAGGTCAATCAGGTCCGTTTCGGTTGGATAGATTTCATAGATGATCTTGAAGTATCCAAGGCCCTTCTTGATGCGGTGACGGCTTTCGGTAAGGCACATGGCATGACCCAGATTGTCGGTCCGCTCGGATTCACCGATTTTGATCCGGAGGGAATGCTTGTCGAAGGCTTTGACAGGCTCAGCACCATGGCTCTGATATACAACCATCCTTACTATCCCGAGCACATGAAGAAGCATGGATATGTGAAGGAGACAGGCTGGGTCGAGTACAGGATCACCATCCCTCAGGAACTTCCTGAAAAGCATGTGAAGTTCGCTCAGATCATCAAGGACAGGTACAATCTGAAGATCCGTAAACTCACAAAGAGACAGATACGCAAGGAAAAGTACGGACATAAACTTTTTGATCTCATCAACCAGACATATAGTGTACTTTATGGCTACTCGCTTCTTTCTCCAAAGCAGATCGACCAGTATGTGGATGTGTATCTTGGACTTGTGGACATGGAGATGCTTACGTTCATCGAGGATGAGAACGGCGAACTGATTGCAGCGGGAGTCACCATCCCGTCAATGTCAGAGGCCCTTCAGAAGTGCAACGGTGAGATTCTTCCGTTCGGATGGTGGCATTTGCTGAAGAGCATGTATTGGAAAAAACCAGACACTTTGGACATGCTGCTGATCGGTGTCCGCCCTGACTGGCAGAACAGAGGAGTGAACTCACTGCTGTTCCTGGATCTCTTCCAGACCTTAAAGGCTATGGGATTCAAGTATGCGGAGACTAACGCCAATCTTGAGACCAACGCCAAGGTTCAGGCGATGTGGACTCCGTTTGAAAAGGAGCAGCATAAGAAGCGTTGGGTGTTTGGAAAGGAAATATGACAGGAACGAATGACAATATCGGAATGAGCAGGATGCTCGCTCCCCTGCCCGAGAGGATGAGGCCTCATGATCTGGATGGATATATGGGGCAGAGGCATCTTGTCGGCAAAGGGTGCATATTGCGTAACATGATCGAGAGCGGAAACCTCTCCTCATTCATACTTTGGGGGCCTCCCGGTGTGGGAAAGACCACTCTGTCCAGGATTGTCGCCCGGTCACTTAAAAGAGAATTCTTTACCTTATCTGCAGTCAGTGCAGGCGTGAAGGATGTCAGGGAAGTGATTCAAAAGGCAAAGTCCGATTCCTTGTTTTCCAACGGATTGTCTCCGATACTTTTCATTGATGAGATACATCGTTTCAACAAGTCCCAGCAGGATGCTCTTCTCGGGGCTGTGGAAGACGGTACCATAGTCCTTATCGGTGCCACTACGGAAAATCCTTCATTCGAAGTCATCACTCCCCTTCTTTCAAGATGTCAGGTGTTCGTGCTCAAGTCTCTGGAAAAAGACGATTTGCAGAGGCTTCTCGACCGAGCGCTGAAAGAAGACGAGATACTCAGACATAGAAACATCGAAGTCAGGGAGACAGATGCCTTGTTCAGGCATAGTGCAGGAGATGCCCGTAAACTCCTGAACATACTTGAGATTGTCGTCGGATCATTTGCAGGTGAAAAGACAGTGATGATCGACAACAAGACTGTCACATCCTGCCTCCAGGAGAACATAGCGATATATGACAAGGGCGGAGAGATGCACTATGATGTCATTTCCGCCTTCATCAAGAGCGTCCGTGGTTCGGATCCCAATGCTGCGGTCTATTATCTTGCGAGGATGCTTGATGGAGGCGAAGATCCGCTTTTCATCGCCCGCAGGCTCTGTATCCTTGCTGCTGAGGATGTGGGACTGGCCAATCCGAATGCCCTTCTTCTGGCCAATTCGACCTTCCAGATCGTCCACAACATAGGAATGCCTGAGGCGCGTATCCCGCTTGCTGAATGTACCATCTATCTTGCTTCGTCTGCAAAGAGCAATTCTGCATATATGGCCATCAATGAGGCTCTTGCAGTGGCTAAGGAGACCCAGACGGCATCTGTGCCTCTGTATTTGAGAAACGCTCCGACCAAACTTATGGACGAACTCGGATACGGTGACGGCTATAAATATGCCCATGACTATCCGGGGCATTTCGTTGACCTCGAATTCATGCCATCTGAACTCTCCGGCCGCAGATTCTATGAACCTGCCGACAACAGACAGGAAGAAGCCCTCCGTACCCGCCTCGAATCCTGCTGGCCGAAATACTACAAGAAATAGATATTTAGAACGGATAGCCGACGCCGAAGTGGAGAGCGCAGCCGTCCCTTGTGAGCCATTGGTCAGGACGTACCCATTTGGCTTCTCGTGCAGGATCGTGTACCTTCATACCCAGGTCGAGTCGGAGGAGGAGGAAACCGAAATCAAGACGTACGCCGACACCCCAGTTGGCCGCAATGCTCTCCCCAAGAGTGTCAAACCGGAACATTGACTCATTGCTGTTTCCTTCTCCGCTGCTTCTGAGGGTCCAGATATTACCCGCATCCACAAATACGGTACCTGCCACCTTCCAGAACATCTTGAAACGGTATTCGATGTTCGCCTCTATCTTCATGTCACCCGTCTGATTCGGAATCACGAAAGAATTATCCATTTGTGAAAGTCCAGGGCCGACTGTTCTGGCCTGCCATCCTCTGAGGCTGTTTGCGCCTCCTCCGTAGAAATGCTTCTCGAACGGTAGAGCAGTTGAGTTGCCGTAGGCGTATCCTGCGCCGGCAAGAAGTCTTGTGGCGATGGCCTGGCCGTCATTTCTTCCGAACACCCAAGTCTTGCCCAAGGTGATCTCACTCCTGACGAACTGTGAATACGGTGTGTTCCATATCATGCGTGAACCGTTTGCATCCCGTTTCATGAGCGGATTGAAGGCACTCAGAAGGTTTCCGGCTATGTCGAACTGGAAACGGGTGTAGAAATAACTTGTCTTGGGGATGCTCTCCGCACTTGTCGTATAATAAAGGACGAGACCGGAACCCAAGTCGAAGTGGTTCTGATACGCATTTCTGAGGAACGGGTCATTTGCAAGCGTGTCATAGAATCCTTCATCCAGATCGAAGAGTCTGACTATATTCATCTGGAGAGGATAGGCCTGATAGAAGAACCGGTTGCGGACATTTCCGCTGTATCCGTATGATGTGGATATGATGTTCCTGGTGTATTCAGGTCTGTTCTGGTAGTTGTACGATATGTTTATGTCGGTTCTCGGGACTGCACCCTTGAAATATCTGTATGGAAGCGGGAAAAACTTAGGGAAACTCAATCCCGCAGAGACTCCGAATTCATTGGATCTCACGTCATCCTTGAACTTGAACTGAAAGTTACCCATGAAACTGAGGTTGAGAACTTCTCCTCCTCTGAATACATTCTTGTGGTAGTATGATACCTGGGGCGATATTCCGAACAGTCCCGATGAGTTGGATGAAGCCTCCAGATTGACCTTGAATCCCTGTATCTTCGACTGACTCAGAGAGATGGAGCAGTCGACAAGATTAGTGTCCGACGGTGTCATGCCGATGTTGACGCTGCTGAAGATCTGAAGGGCGGACAAACGTGAATATGTATGGTTTACCATCCTCTCGCTATATGTTCTCCCAGGCACGATCGTGGTCAGGTTTCTCAATACCTTTTCTCTGATTCTCAGGGTTTTAGGGTATGAAATGCTGACATTGTTTATGTAATACTTCCTGATGGGAGATGCATCGCGAGGACTTTCGTTTCGTGTGTATTCGTTGACAGTCAGTGTGAGAAGAGCCTCTCCAGGGCGCGCAAGTGTGTCAGCCTCAAAGAAAAAGTTGTTTTTGCTGAAGTCAAAGAATCCCATGTTGCGCATTGCGGCGCTTGACCTTTCTGTTTCAGTTTCGAGCGAGGCCTCGGACAGATACTGACCCGTGCGTACCGACATTTTTGATGTGTCCTGCAGGAAGGCTTCCCTGAACTCTCCCCTCTCAGGCAGGACGATATTCATTTCCGTTATCGGATATCTCTTGCCGAGCGTGACATCATAATCAACATAGACTTTCTTTCCCTTTACAGAAACATCGGTCTCCACCTCGGATCCGTAGTATCCTTGATATTCAAGGTGGTCCAGTATATTGCCTACGGTGCTTTCCACCATGTCTGCATCGTAGATTACAGGCGCCTGGCCTATCTTCTGGACCAGTTTGTCCCAGCCCTTTCCCTTCCCGTTCGACCAATTGTACACGCTCAGGAAGGGATTCCATCCGAAAATGATTGACGGATTCGGCTTCTGCTGGATGTACGGATTGAGTGAGTTAGGGTTGAAATGCTTGTCGTTGGTGATTTCAATCTTGTTTTTGGCAAGACGGTACTCATTGTCCTGCAGGACACGTGTCGTGCTGCAGGATGCTGAAACAGCGGCCAGAATGATAAGGCCTATGTGGCGTAGGGTCGCTTTCATTACCGTTAAATCCACGCAAATTTATCTCAATCTGTGCTCATCTCAAAATTTTGGCCATAAAAAAGCGTCAAAATCGACGGACATGATACTATTATTATAAATAAATGATATATTTGCGTTGTTTTTTGACAATCCGACTTGGTCGGATTGGTTGTTTTTAAGATGAACCGACTTAATCACATTACTGAAAATGAAGAATAAGTACATCGATCTGATTGATCAGACCTTTGAGTTTCCGCAGGATGAGTTCATGGTGGAGGATGGCGAACTCCATTTCCACGACATCAACATGATGGACATCATCAACCAGTACGGAACTCCTCTCAAGATCACTTATCTGCCGAAGATATCTTCACAGATACAGAGGGCTAAGCGTATGTTCAATGTGGCAATGGCCAAAGTGGACTACAAAGGCACATACAATTACTGCTATTGTACCAAGAGTTCTCATTTCGAGTTTGTGCTTAAGGAAGCATTGAAGAACGATATCCACCTCGAAACATCGTCAGCCTTTGATCTTAATCTCATAGAAGCGCTTGAGTCGGAAGGGCTTGTCAACAAGGATCAATATATCGTGTGCAACGGATTCAAGAAGCCTGCTTATGTGGAGAATATAGCGAACTTCGCCAACGGAGGCTGGAAGAACATCATCCCCGTTCTCGACAACATGCACGAACTTGAAGCGTTGGACAAACTCGTGCAGGTGCCGGTTAACCTTGGTATCAGGATCGCTTCAGAGGAGGATCCGAAGTTTGACTTCTATACTTCCCGCCTCGGCATCAGATACAGTGACATCGTGCCGTTCTATGAAAATCTGATAAGCAAGAATCCTAAGTTCAAGCTGAAGATGCTGCATTTCTTCATCAATACAGGAATGCGCGACACCGCTTATTACTGGAACGAACTTGCAAAGTGTGTCGGAGTCTATTGTGACCTGAAGATGATCTGTCCGGAACTCGACTCACTCAATATCGGCGGAGGCTTCCCTATCAAGAATTCCCTCGCATCGGACTTCGACTATGAATATATGGCAGAGGAGATCATTTCCCAGATCAAGATCATGTGTAATGCACGTGGAGTGGCGGAGCCGAACATTTTCACGGAATTCGGAAGTTTCACCGTGGGAGAATCGGGAGCGACAATCTTCCAGATTCTCGATATGAAGCAGCAGAACGACCGTGAGCGCTGGTATATGATCGACAGTTCGTTCATGGTCACCCTGCCTGACACATGGGGCATCAAGCAGAAGTTCATCCTCCTGCCTATCAATAAATGGAATGAGAAGTATCAGCGCGTCTTCCTTGGAGGACTCACTTGTGACAGTGAGGACTATTATAATGCAGACGCACATGCCAATGCCATCTATCTTCCGATGATCCAGGAGAATGAGGAGCCTTTGTACATCGGCTTCTTCCACACAGGAGCGTATCAGGAGTCCATTTCCGGCTACGGCGGCATCCAGCACTGTCTCCAGCCTGCTCCTAAGCATATCATCATCGACAAGGATGAAGACGGCGAATATACTACCAAACTGTTCAGCAAGGAGCAGACATACAAGTCCATGTTGAAGATATTGGGATATTGATGATGGGAATTTCCAACAATGAAATAAAGAGGATCCGGTCTCTGCAGCAGAAGAAGTTCAGGGATGAAACAGGTCTGTTTACCGTGGAAGGTGAGAAGATGGTCGAGGAGGCCATCGCCTCGCCTTTCTGCGTTGAAAAGGTGTATAGAAGGAGCGAGATCGGTGTGGATGCGATGAGTAGAATTTCGGCCTTGTCTTCTCCCTCCCCTATCCTTGCAGTTGTGAGAAAACCTGCTGATATACTTGTAGATGACCCGTCTGAATTGAAGCGTCTCCTTAAGGATGGCGGACTTTTCCTTGCCCTTGATACCATCAGAGATCCTGGCAATCTCGGAACCATTCTCCGCATTGCCGACTGGTTCGGGATCAAGGCGGTCTTTGCAACTTATGACACCGTGGATGTATTCAATCCTAAAGTGGTTCAGTCGACAATGGGTGCGGTCTTCCGTGTGAAGATGCACTATGTAAGCCTTCCAGCCTTGTCGGAAGTCATTCTTTCTATGGGAGGAAAGATATACGGCACCTTCCTGGATGGTATGAACATATACGAAAGGCCTCTTGACAATGGAGAGGATGCCCCCGTGATGATAGTAATAGGAAACGAATCAGAAGGCATATCCGAATCAATGGCCGGATTGGTCTCAGACCGTCTGTACATACCTCCTTTCCCTGCCGGTGAACCTGGCTCGGAATCGTTAAATGCCGCTGTCGCGACTGCGGTCACGGTAGCGGAATTCCGCAGAAGATATAAGAGATAATGATATGAATACAATTGAACCTGTATTGCTCAAGGAACTCACCGAAACGGATTATGAGTCTCTCATCAGTTTCAGGATCAGGAAGATCCTGATGATATGCAGCAATTACGACGCATTCATTCTCGAGGAGGACGGCAGGATCGAGACACAGATATATAATGAATATATCGACCTTAATCTGAGCAATCCACCTAAATTCATATGGGTGCAGACAGCAGCAGAAGCCAGAGTGATTCTCAACACAGTCGTGGGCATCGATATGGTCATGTGCATGTATAATGTTACTGACAAGGAAGTGTTCACTCTTGCTTCTGAGATAAAGCAGGACAGGCTGACTTTGCCATTTGTCCTTCTCACACATTTCTCAAAGGAAGTGTACAGGCGTCTGGCAATGCAGGATACATCTGCAATCGATTACATGTTCTGCTGGCATGGAAACGCAGATCTCATAGTGGCGATAGTAAAGTTGTTCGAGGACAGGCAGAATGCAGACCATGACATTCTGGGAGTCGGTGTCCAGGCTATCCTCCTTGTGGAAGACTCCGTACGCTACTATTCTACTTATCTCCCCGAATTATACAGACTTGTGCTGATGCAGACCAGGGAGTTCCTCACAGAGACCATCAATGAACAGCAGAGAAAAATCAGAAAGCGTTCACGTCCGAAGATTCTCCTTGCGACAAATCTTGATGACGCGAAGTCTCTATATGAAAGATACAAGGACAATCTTCTCGGTGTCATATCAGATGTCGGGTTTGCTGTCCATAAAGATGAAGGGCCGGATAAAGAGAAGCTTGATGCGGGCATCGACCTTGTCCACCACATAAAGGAGGACGATCCGATGATGCCTGTCCTGCTCCAGTCTTCTCAAGGATGTTTCTCCGATGTGGCACAGCGGCTTGGAGTAGGCTTTCTGAAGAAATACTCCAAGACTCTCATGCTTCAGTTGTCCGATTATATCAAGGAAGAATTCGGTTTCGGTGACTTTGTTTTCAGGGACAGTGACAGGAGGGAATACGGTCGTGCTTCAAACCTCAAGGAACTTGAAGCCCTGGTGCGTACCGTTCCTGACGACGTGCTTCTCAAGGCTACATCAAAGAACATGCTTTCCAAGTGGTTCTACTCCCGTGGTCTCTTTACTCTCGGCGCCACTATGAAGCGCGTCCTGGAGAGTCATTTTGCGGATATTTTACAGATGCGTGCCTACGTTTCTCAGCAGATTCATGACTTCCATGCCCTGATGGGACGTGGCGTCATAGCACATTTCGACAAGGAGAATTATGGCAGACACATATGGTTCTCACGTATGGGAGAGGGGTCTCTTGGAGGAAAGGCCCGCGGACTCGCCTTCCTTAACAGCCTTGTATATAAGTACAAGCTGGCTGACAAGTATGAAAATGTGAAGATCTCGATTCCGAGAACTGTCGTCATTGCGACCGAGTACTTCGACCAGTTCATCCTTGAGAATGACCTTCAGTATGTCATCGACTCCGATATTTCGGATGAGGAGATTCTCTCGGAATTTGTCGCGGCCCGCCTTCCGGAAAGTCTTGTGGATCAGTTGAGAGTCTATGTGAACACAGCGAGATCTCCCTTTGCAGTGCGCTCAAGTTCAAAACTTGAAGACAGCAGTTACCAGCCGTTTGCCGGAGTCTATTCGACATATATGGTCCCTCTGGTAGAAAACAAGGACCAGATGCTCCGAATGCTTGGAAAGGCAATCAAGAGCGTGTATGCATCGGTATTCTACAATGGCAGCAGGACATATATCCAGACCACGGCCAACCTGCTGAGCGAGGAGAAGATGGCTGTTGTCGTGCAGAGTATCTGCGGATCGGAACATGACGGTCTGTACTATCCTATGCTGTCCGGTGTAGCACGTTCCGTCAACTTCTACCCTATCGGGAACGAGAAGGCGGAAGACGGCATAGTAAACCTTGCATTCGGACTTGGCAAGACCGTGGTCGACGGAGGCAATTCGTTGAGATTCAGCCCTAAATATCCGAAAAAGATACTTCAGTTGTCTGACCCGAAACTCGCCTTGAGGGATACCCAGAAGACGATGTATGCCCTTGACCTAAGAGCAGGAGCATTCAAGATATCGTGTAATGAAGGGGTGAATCTTGCTCACCCTCAGGTTGCGGAAGTCATCGACGGATATCCGCATCCTGAACTGGTCGCCTCCACATTCAGTATTGAAAACAACAGGATGGTTCCGGGAATCACTGCCAAAGGTCCGAGGGTGGTGTCTTTCGATGCCATTCTTAAATATGGCCGTTACCCTCTTGCACAAATACTCAAGGACATCATGGAAATATGCCTGAAGGAACTGATGTGCGATGTGGAAATGGAGTTTGCGGCAGATCTTTGCAATAAAGGAGATAAGGTCGTGCTCGCCTTGAAACTTCTGCAGGTCCGTCCTGTAGGAGAGTTCTCCGATGATACAGGCACTACCATCGAAAAGGCGGCGGAGTCTGTCTCTACAATGCTTTTGCAGTCGTCGAAGGCTCTTGGCTCCGGTTATTCTGACAATATGAAATATATTATCCATGTGCCTTCATCGTCTTTCGACAGTTCTAAGACAAGGGAAATCGCAGCTGAAATTTCAGAACTGAACACGCGGCTGAAGAATGAAGGGGCTCAGTATCTTCTGGTAGGTCCGGGACGCTGGGGTTCATCTGATCCATGGCTTGGAGTTCCTGTACTCTGGAGCGAAATATCCGAAGCAAAGATGATCGTAGAGACTGCTATTCCGGGGTTCCAGATTGAACCGAGCCAGGGAACGCATTTCTTCCAGAACATCACCTCACTTGGTGTCGGGTATCTGACGATCGACACTGTCCGTCGTGACGGAATGGTCAATGAAGGCCATCTGATGTCGCTCGAATGCTTGCACGATGGTGTATATGTGAAGATGTACAAGGCTCCTGAGGGTATGATCGGCTACATTGACCGTAAAAGTAACAAGGCCTTTGTAGGTTATTGATAATGCCTTGATGAGGCTGTTTTTACCGCTAAATCAGCGTCCGTATTGTTCCGTCCATCGGAGGGATTGTGATTTCAATTCTCTTGCCCGGATACAGGTCATCGCTCACGGGGATTCCCATCCATTCGAAAGCATGTTCAGGAATCAAGACATTCACCTTTGCCTCTCTATCAGAAAAGTTGGCACCTATCAGAAGAGTGTGTTCCTCATAGTCACGAAGGAAAATGAAATGCCGGTCCTTGTCAAAACCATCAGATCCGAAGTTACAATATGACAGATCATATGTGGTACCTTGCCCAATGGCATTGTCGCTCGCTGCAAGCCTTGTTGATTCTGCGAAGCGGCAGAACACCTCCGCTTCTTCCTTCTTGAGGCCTGCCTTGACTATCTTGTCCGGTTCCAATGTCTTGTATTCACCTGATTCGATCACTTTGCGGAGTCTTCTGACGCTTCCGACACTCCACCAGTCAAAAATGGTCGTGCGTCCGTCCCTGCCACTGAATCCTTCTTCGTCCATCGATCTCTCCCCTGCCTCTTCACCATAATATATCATGAACGGTGCAGTGTTCATGAAAAGTGAAACATACAGAGGAGCAAAAGTCTTATGCGCGTCTTTTCCGAAGAAATCTGATGCAAACCTCTGTTCATCATGATTTTCGAGAAAATTGAGCATGTATGGCTGCAGATCGCCAAGGAACTGCCAGTTGCGCGTGATTCCTGTGGCGGATTGCCATAATTCTACAGGCATGCCGTCATCTGCAACATTCTTCTCCACGATCTTACGCAGAGTGTCATAGAGGCCTGATTTGTCGTATAGGTAATCAAAACCGACCTCTCTTATGTATTTTCCGTAAATTTCCTTCTTGTATACTTCTGCAATGAAGATCACTGAAGGATACTTTTCCTTTATACGCCTTATAAGCCATGTGAAGAATTGCGGCGGTACAAGTTCCACCATGTCGCATCTGAATCCGTCAACGCCTTTCTGAGCCCAGAAATCAATGATGTCGAACATCTTGTCCCATGTCGGAGTATGCTCGTCACCATAGTTGATCTTCACGGTTTCATACCAGTCGTTGATGCCGGGAGATGGAGTGAAACAGTTGTTTCCGGTCGCCATGGCCGGACACTCGTGATATTGCGGCATGTCCTCAGGACAAGGAGTCGGAAGGGTCAGAGATTGACCGACATAGTAGTAGAAGTCGTTTTCCGGTCTCCAATGCACTGTCTTGTCGTCATCTGCGCCAAGGACGGGGTGCCCTTCTGTGCATGTGGTCTTGCCGTAGTCGCGGGCCACATGATTGGGTACAAAGTCGATGATCAACTTGAGTCCTGCCTCATGCGTCCTCTTGATCAACTGCTCGAATTCACCCATCCTATTGTCCGGATTGTCAGCAAGATACGGATTTATATCGTAGTAGTCGCTGATGGCATATGGAGAACCAGCCTTTCCTTTCACGAACTGCGGATGTGATGGAGTACATCCATCCTCAGAAGCCTGGGTGGAATGTCTGATGACACCGGTATACCATACATGGCTGCATCCGAGCCATGTAAGGTATTCAAGTGTCTTTTCGTCTATGTCAGAGAATTTTCCTGTGCCGTTCTCCGCAAGTGTGCCGTTCTTCTTGGGATTTATCTTATCATTGCCCCAAAGTCTCGGGAGCATCTGATATATGATAGTTTTCTGCATCTATCCACTATTTTGCGTCCATTGCCTGGCAAGCAGTGATGGCTACCATCTTGTAGATGTCATCGACAGAACAGCCACGGCTGAGATCGTTCACAGGACGGGCGATACCCTGGAGGATAGGTCCGATGGCATCAGCATTTCCGAGTCTCTGAACGAGTTTATATGCGATATTACCCACTTCGAGGCATGGGAATACGAGAACATTGGCATGTCCTGCGATCTCTGATCCCGGAGCCTTCTTCTGACCTACTGAAGGAACGAGGGCGGCATCTGCCTGAAGTTCTCCTTCGATCTTGATTGACGGATCAAGTTCCTTTGCGAGTGCAGTGGCTTCCACTACCTTGTCCACAACCTCATGCTTTGCTGAGCCTTTGGTCGAGAATGAAAGCATTGCAACCTTAGGATCTGCGAATCCGGCCACGCTCTTTGCTGTCTGTGCTGTACAGACTGCAATCTGAGCCAACTGTGAAGCGTCCGGCATAGGAGTCACGGCCACATCACCTACTACGAGTACGCCGTTCTCTCCATATTCAGGAGTCCGGGTGATCATGAGCATGGCACCGCTGACGCATGAGATGCCTGGTGAACACTTGATGATCTGGAGAGCAGGCCTGAGGGTATCTCCGGTTGTAGAGAGAGCGCCGCTGATCTGTCCGTCTGCGTCACCGCTCTTGATGATGAGGCATCCGAAATAGAGAGGGTCGAGAACAAGTTGAGCAGCCTTTTCCGGAGTCATGCCCTTGTTCTTGCGAAGTTCATATAGAAGGTTTGCGTACTCCGCTGTCTTCTCGCTTGTGGCTGGGTCGATGATGGTAGCCTTGCCGATGTTCTTCAGCCCGAGTTTGTCTGCAAGAGCGAAGATTTCGTCAGGATTACCGATCAGGATGATGTCCGCTATGTCGTCTGCAAGCGACATGTCTGCTGCAGTAAGCGTTCTTTCCTCGAGGGATTCAGGAAGTACTATGCGCTGTTTGTTTGATTTTGCGCGTGCAATGATGCTTTCGATAAGTGTCATATAAGAATATTTTATTTGTTTTTGACGTCCATATTTTAGCAAAGATAATCATTACTTCCGAAATTGTGCCGTAAAGACCGTTTATTTTTATTTACTTTGTATAGTTGAAAAACTGCATATAGTGATGAATAGCATAGAATTTCTTGACAAGAAGGGCATAATCACAGATGCACGCTTCCCACACAAGGTGAGCAAAGTGACTCAGTTACTTGTCACGGAAGGAGAGATATCGTGCATTGTGGATTTCTTTGCCTATACTCTCAAGGCTCCGTCAATGGTCCTGTTTCAGCCCGGTCAGGTTCTTGAGTCCATCGATGTTTCAGACGAATGTGACATCATAGGCATAGCCTTTTCGTCGGAGTTCGCGGAATCATTGAATCTTCCGCTGACCCTTCAGGAGAAACTCTCGTTCAATTCAAAGCATTTCTATTCTATCAATGAAGATGGACTGGAAGCTTTCCTCTTATGCTACAGGCAGGTGCGCAATGTCATGAATCAGAAAGATCATCCATACAAGGAGGAAGTCTTGCGTCATCTGTTTTCTGCATATTATTACGGCCTGGGATATTATGTCCACAATGTTCAGAGTCAGAAATCCGTCATGACCGTACAGCAGAAAGTCTGCGAGAAATTCATCGCCCTCGTAGCCGAACATTTCAAGGAACATCGTGACATCGCCTTTTATGCAGACAGACTATGCATTACAAACAAATACCTGTCTGCGCTGCTGAAGCAGGAGACAGGCCTTACTGCTCTGGAGTGGATCGAGAAGAATGTTGTTCTTTATGCAAAAGGCTGTCTTTCATCCACATCGATGACCGTGCAGGAGATCAGTGATGAACTGGACTTCCCTTCCCAGTCGGTATTCGGTAAATATTTCAAAAGAGTCGAGGGTATGTCTCCGAAGGCATACAGACAGTCGCTCGAGAAAGTCAGATGATCTCGGCAACAAGAGTCTTTGTCGTAGGTTCCATAAGTTTCGTCTCCTCCCATTCTGTCTTCATATATGGATGACGAAGGAGGAGATATTCTTCCACAACTGCTTTGGAGAACTCTATTGCGGTCGCCTGCGTGAGCCTTGTTTCATCAAACAGGACGGTTATGTCCTTCTTGAAGTATTGCACACAGACAGGATTGGTCTTTCCGCCTATGAAGGTCAACGCCCTTTTCGGATTTCTGCGGAAAGGAGGAGGGGGCGCCAGAATGTTGTTCGTCAGAAAAGGATACCTCATGTATGCTTTCTTAAGGCCGTACATAAGGCACAGGTGATGCAGATCTTCGAATGTATTTACTGATATCGTATTCATAGGTCATGAGTTTGAGTTGCAAAGATAAGCCTAAATCCTATATCAGATTGCTCTGTTCAACTGAAATATTGGTCTGATTTAACAATTTCCTATACGACATCGGACGTTATGCTTTCGATTTTCAGTCGCAGTGTTCCTGCCTATATTTTCTTGCCGGATAAATGGGAATTTACGTATTCAGGTAAGAATACCAAAACCGGTTCATTACACCACCCGGCCCCAGCCGCCGTTCCCCGGACCCGGTAGACTTTGTTACAGGTTTATTTGAGAAACAGATAAATGTTTTTACCTTTGCGTTTGACACTTGTGTCAGATGATGCAAAAAAGGTAAACGCATGTACAGGATAGGAGTTGATATCGGGTCTACAACCATCAAATGTGTTGCACTTGATAAGAATGGTAATCAAGAAGTCAGAGTCTATAGAAGACATAACGCAAAGATCAGGGAAGCATTGCTGGATGTGCTTGATGAGGTATATGATGAACTAGGTAATGTAGAAGTATCTATCGGGGTTACCGGCTCGATAGGCATGGGTGTCGCTGAAAAATGCGGCTTCCCTTTCGTTCAGGAGGTGGTGGCGGCGACAAAGGCGATAAGGCATAAAGGTCTGGCTGTTTCTACGATGATCGACATCGGCGGTGAAGATGCAAAAGTTGTGTTCTTCAACGATGAAGGAGAAGCGGAAGACCTTCGAATGAACGGAAACTGCGCTGGTGGAACAGGAGCGTTCATTGACCAGATGGCTGTGATCCTTAATGAGGACGTGGATGCCTTGAGTCATCTGGCGGAGAAGTCGACCCGTACATATCCAATAGCATCCCGATGTGGAGTGTTCAGCAAGACAGATGTGCAGAACCTTGTCGCCAAGAGGATTCCGAAAGAGGATGTTGCTGCTTCTATATTCAGGGCTGTTGTCGTTCAGACCGTCATAACCCTTGCACATGGAGCCCGGATCAAGCCTCCTGTTCTGTTCTGTGGCGGTCCTCTGACATTTATCCCGGCATTAAGAAATGCATACAAATCCTATCTGCATCTTGACGAAGAAGATATTTTGAGGCCTGATGACAGCGAGCTTATGCCGGCATTGGGAACTGCTGTAGGGCATCAGGAATCAAGGGTTTGCAGTCTCTCTGAAATCATTCAGATAGTCAAGGAAAGCCTCTCTGCCTCAAGAGTGGAAAGTAATCTGCCTCCTTTATTCAGTGATGAAGATGAACATAAGGACTGGAGCAGAAGGGTATGCTCAGGAAACACTGTCATTGCACATTTTGAGGAAGGTTATGTGGAAGGATGGCTTGGAATTGATTCCGGCTCGACTACGACGAAGGTAGTCCTCATAGACAAGGACCGGAATGTATTATTCAGAAGTTATGCTCCCAACGGCGGCGATCCTGTAACTGCAGTCAGGACTGCTCTTGAAAGTCTTGATGCCGAGTGCAGCCAGAACGGAACTATACTCAATATTGTATCCGCTTGTTCCACCGGGTATGGTGAAGACCTGATAAAGGCTGCTTTTTCTTTGGATTACGGTATCATAGAGACTATTGCACATTTCATCGCCGCAAAGACTCTTGATCCTGAAGTATCTTTCATCCTGGACATCGGTGGCCAGGATATGAAGGCCATATATGTCCATGAAGGGGTTATTGACAGAATAGAGATTAACGAGGCATGCTCTTCCGGATGCGGTTCATTCCTGGAGACATTCGCAAAATCTACTGGATACGATGTCGCATCATTTGCCTATAAAGGCTGCCTTTCCAAGACTCCGTGTGACCTTGGCACAAGATGTACCGTGTTTATGAACTCAAAGGTGAAACAGGTGCTCAGGGAAGGCTATAGCGTCGAGGATATTTCTGCCGGACTTGCATATTCGGTCATCAGAAACTGCCTTTATAAGGTGCTGAAAGTCACTGATATTTCTACGCTTGGAAAGAATCTGGTCGTTCAGGGCGGAACGATGAAGAACGATGCAGTCGTGAAGGCCCTTGAAAATCTGACCGGAGCGCAAGTAAGAAGAAGTGCATTCCCGGAACTGATGGGTGCATACGGTTGTGCTGTCTATGCGATGGAGCACAAGACTTCCAATGATGAGGCACGTCTGCCTTCAATGCTTGTGGCTGCTGCCGAGTTCACTCCAAAGACCCTCAGATGTCATGGTTGCGAGAACGGCTGTGCCATCCTTGCATATAAATTCAAAGGCAACAGGACATATTACAGCGGCAACCGATGCGAGAAGATATTCAACAATTCAGGAGAGAAGGTCACCCCGGGCGACTCTGTCTACAAGTTCAAGCAGGAAAGAATATTCCGTCAGGAAAAGCCGTCCAATGGCTCCAGTCTGAAAATCGGTATCCCACGATGTCTTAATGTATGGGAGGATTTCCCGTTCTGGAATGCTCTATTCGGACATTGCGGATTTATAGTCTTGCTGTCATCTCCGTCAGAATTTTCCCAATATGAAGATAATGCCGGTATGGTGATGTCCGACAATATCTGTTTTCCGGCAAAGCTCGTGCATAGCCATATCTCCGATCTCGTGACCAATGGGGTCGACAGAATATTTATGCCGTTTGTCGTACACAGCCGTATGAACAAGGGTGATAACAGCTACAACTGTCCTATAGTCACCGGATATTCTGAAGTTGTAAAGAATGTACAGCCGGTTGCGGTTCCTTTTGATTCTCCGGTCTTCTCGATGAGGGATCTGACATTGTTCAGGAAGCAGTGCATTGCATATCTCTGTACACTTGGAGTTTCACGTGAAAAAGCTTCCGAGGCCTTTGATGTCGCAAACAATGCATATTTGACTTACGGTCAGGAGACCGCTGAACAATGTGGGAAAGTTCTTGACGAGTCGCGAAAAGACGGTAAAGTGACAATCCTGCTTGCCGGAAGGCCATATCATAGCGATCCGCTCATTCAGCACGATGTCGCCGGAATGATTGCCTCAATGGGAGTTAATGTCATCTCCGAGGACATAGTCAGAGGCGGATCGGATGAGAATATGAACGGAGTGAACTTCGTATCACAATGGACATATACAAACCGTATCATGCAGGCAGCAAGATGGTGTGCCGCTCAGGGCCCGGATGTACAGTTCGTGCAGATGACATCTTTCGGCTGCGGACCGGATGCCTTTCTTATAGATATTGTGCGCGACATATTGAAGGAAGGAGGCAAGGCTCTGACCCTTGTCAAACTTGACGACATCAACAATGTGGGCTCGATGAAACTGCGCGTAAGGTCACTCGTCGAGAGCGTCAGGCTGTCTGTCGGTAAGCCGGCAAGGACTCAATGGCATCCGGTCATGCCTCCGCGATATGAAGACAAGGACAGAAGCAGAAAGATACTCATTCCGTTCTTCACGCCGTTCATATCACCGCTTATACCGCCGCTGATGGTAAACTTCGGTTATGATGTGGAATGTCTGCCGATAAGTGATGAAAAATCAGTGGAATATGGTCTCAAGTATGCCAACAATGAGGTCTGCTATCCTGCCACGCTTGTAGTAGGTGACCTTATAAAGGCTTTGGAAGAAGGTGGATATGATCCTGACAGGACTGCTCTTGCGATGACCCAGACCGGAGGACAGTGCCGAGCGAGCAACTATCTCCCACTGATCAAGAAGGCTCTGACTGATGCGGGATATACGGACACCCCTGTCATTTCGGTGGCATTCGGCAGCGGTCTGAATAACGATCAGCCGGGATTCAAGGTGAACTGGCTCAAGGCTATTCCTGCAATCGTATATACTTTGCTTTATTCTGACTCTGTCGCAAAGATGTATTATGCAGCTGCGGCAAGAGAAAAAGTTCCGGGGGAGGCCGCGACGTTGAAGGACAAATATCTCTATGAGGGTGGAGAAGTGTTGCGTACCGGAAAATGGAACGGCCTCTTGAACCTGATTCCCAAGGCGGCAGGAGAATTTGATGCAATATGCTCCGATAAGGAATGTCCGAAAGCCGGTGTAGTCGGAGAGATATATCTGAAATTCAATCCGTTTGCCCATAAGAATGTCGTGGACTGGCTTATGGAGCAAGGGGTCGAGATCGCACCTCCGATCCTGACTGATTTCTTCACTCAGTTCTTCGTGAACAGCCGGACCAGGAAATACTCGTTGACTGAAAAGAGCAATGTTCCGGATTTTGTCTATGATGCTGTTTATAGCTTGCTGAAGCGGCAGATAAGGAAGTTTGAACAGGCAGCATCCGGATTCAGATTCTTTACTCCGTTCAACGATATCTTTGACGAAGCATCTGAAGCCTCCGTGATCATCAACCTGAATACTCAGTTCGGTGAAGGCTGGCTTCTTCCTGGCGAGATCGCTACATATTACCGAAACGGTATCAAGAATGTCATTTCGCTCCAGCCTTTCGGCTGCATCGCCAATCATATCATAGAAAGAGGTGTTGAAAAACGGCTGAAGAAGCTGTTTCCTCAATTAAATCTCTTATCTTTGGACTTTGACAGCGGAGTGAGCGATGTGAATGTCACAAACCGTATGCTCCTCTTTGTCGATAACCTCAAATGACCTATGGAACAGAAAATAATACGTGCTGCCAGAGAAACCTTCCTGAAGAAGGGGTATGAAGAAACTAATATGAGCGACATTGCGGCAGCTGTAGGGCTGACACGCCCTGCGATGCATTACTATTTCCGAACAAAGGAACGCCTTTTCCAGGCAGTCTTCGGCGATATTCTCGAATCCTTTCTTCCGAAGATCAAGGGGCTCATCAATTCCGATCTCCCTCTTGAAGACAAGATAGGATATATTGTAGATGAATATTTTGCCATCTTCAAGGAAACCCCGGAACTTCCTCTTTTTCTGATGAAGGAGGCATCAAGGGATTTCGACGGATTTGTCAAGATTGCATTGGGAAGCAATCTCGTGGAGATGGGCCGGAATATCTTTATTGCTTTGGAGAATGAAATTTCAGCCGGCCGCATCAGGAATGTACCATTCATCGAAATCTTCTACACCTTCTACGGATTGATGACTGTACCGTTTCTGACCCTTCCTGTCGCCTTCCATGTCTTCGGAGAAGACAATATCAAGGAAGAAATTGACACCCGTTGGAAATCCCATATAGTCAGGCATATGACTTTGCTCCTTAAGCCTTGAATTTAAATTTTGCGACTCTGACGACTCACAGCACTTGTGAGAAGATTCTGGCGAATGATTCCTTTGCTTTGTCAAGGCGCGGACGCTTTTCCCAATCCTCAAGAAGTACCTGTCCGCAATCTTTCTGGTCGTTCAGAAAGATTGATCTCTGTCTGGCGGCAAGACTTTCATCATACATGAATGCATTGATTTCAAAATCTTGTTCAAACCCTCTGAAATCAATATTTGTCGAACCGATTGTGACGAGATTGCCGTCAATGACAAGTGTCTTGGCGTGCATATATCCTCTTCTGTAGAAGAAGATCTTGATGCCGGCTATCAACGCATCCTTTACATAGGAGCGGGATGCCCACGGAGGGAGTATCCCCTTATCTCCTCTGTAAGGAATCATTATCCTGACATCGACTCCTGAGAGAGCTGCGTTCTGCAGGACTTTCATCAGTGGTTCAGGAGGAATGAAGTATGGGGATTGAATATAGGCATAGTCTTTTGCATTCGCGATTGCCGTCATGTATGCCTGAAGCATTATGTTCCACTTATCCATAGGTCCTCCGGTCACTATCTGCATGATAGAGTCTCCGCATGGAGGATTGTAGGGGTACATTTCATCTATTTTACATTCATCTCCTTTCGTGAATTTCCAGTCTGTCAGAAATGATGTCTGAAGTTCGGATACGGCAGGGCCGGTAATTCTGATATGGGTGTCACGCCAGATTCCCCATTTCAGACCGTCGGCATATCTCTGCGCTATGTTCATACCACCCATATATCCGATCCGCCCGTCAATTACAACTACCTTGCGATGATTCCTCGAATTATAATCACGTGAAAGGATCGGCAGATATAATCTTATGAAAGGTCTGACCTTGACTCCATGTTTTTTCAGATATTTGTATAATCTTCGTGGTACCGTAATATTGCCGACAGCATCATAGATCAGTCTCACTTCTATGCCTTCCGCAGCCTTTTTCACGAGAGCATCAGCAATCTTTCTTCCGGCACGATCATCCTCAAACTTGAAGAAAAGAACATTGATATGATGACGGGCAGATCCGATGTCCTTTACAAGATTGTCAGACATCGTTTCAAAGTCAGTCATGATGTCAACATTATTGCCCCTGAGCAGATGGGCGTGGTTCGCAACATTGAGCATCTGCACCAGATTGGAATGAGATACAGAGGCAGAATCCGTAATTTCTGCATTATGTACCTGTTTTGAAACTCCTTTCAGAACTCCTAGTTCTTCATCCTTGATCTGCCTCCGGTGTCTGTTGTCCATGCCGAAGAGTATATATAGCAACAGCCCGACAAAAGGCATAAAGATCAACAGCATACACCAGGCGATGGTCTTGACCGGGTTTCTGTTTTCGCATATTATGACCAATATCGTTCCGAGAACTATGGTCAGTGCAAATATGTCTTTCCAAATCATAAGTCAATCTGCTTTGTTGTTTTCCATTTCAATACTGATTATTCATGATTTTCTGTAATCTGTAGGAGTCATTCCTGTATGCTTCTTGAAATATTTATAGAAGACTGTCTGATTCGGGAAATTCAGCCTATAGACAACTTCCTTAATCGGCATGTCCGAGTATTTCAGAAGATTCTTCGCCTCAAGCAAGACATAGGAGTCGATCCATTCCGGGGCAGATTTCCCGGAGACTTCCTTGACTAACTTGGATAAGTATTTCGGACTCAGACAGAGTTTGTCTGCGTAGAAGATCACCAAGCGTTCCTGAGAATAATTCTCTGATACGAGTTTATGGAACTGCTCGAAGACCAATCTCTTATGGTTGGTTCTGGAATCTGCCGACAAGGTTCTTTTTGCGACTTTTATCTTTCCTATTTCGGCAAACCAGTATTCTGCCAGAACAGATACCATGGAGGAGGTCAATGAACGCACGGAATCCCTATACTTCATAACCTTATCGGAAGCGACCTTCGCAATCAACTTCAGATGATCACCTATGATTTCCTGTGCTCTTTCGTCAAGTTTTATTGTAGGTGTCTCTAATGGAAGAATACCTTCATCAAGAATGCGTTTGAAGTCCATTCTGAGATCTGTGGCAAACCTGTGTGACATTGCAAGCATTACAAAGTGCCAGTCGTCAGTGTTGCCGGCGCTTGGTCTGGTTGCTTTAATTATATCTCCTGCCGTACATATAATCAGTTCTCCGTCGCCAATCACATATTCGTTGAGATTGACAGACAGATTGACAGATCCCTTGACGCAGAACAGCATCATATTCCCGTCCAGCCTGCACGGATAGCCGAAATCTTCCGGCTTGTCATGGTGTGTTATATCTAATAGACAGAAATCCTCTCCAATACCAATCTGACTTGATTGAGGAAATCTTTCTCTCAACATCTTGATGTTCACTTCGAAATTTCCCTGTACTGCCATAATGTCGTTGTTAACCTTTTGCATACAAATATCTATCTTTTTAGATTAAATCGTATTATTAAGCGACCTTTTGTATATTGTTTGTTGCATTTTGCATATTCTTCAGATTTATGATATCAGCGTGCCCCACCTAATGCTATGCAATTTTTCATCTGTGTTATTCAAAAGGTCGTGTCACGATTCTTTTGGCAAATCAATTGCCTTATGTCTGGCATAACTGCAATGAGATGAAAAATAATTTGATACTCGAAACTGATCTGAAGAAGGCAAAAGAGGGAGAATTCGTTGAAATAAGGTGGGAATGTCCTTCCTGTCCTGATTCATTGATCCTGACCCTTGACTCCGGTTATAAATCGGAAAAATTGGTGGTTTCCGACAGCGGATCCACGAAGATTGTTATACCGAAATGCAAAGGAAAGTTTCAGATTTCCTTAGTAGCGACTGTCTGTGGTAAAAAAGTTACAAAGGGGACATCCATCCACGTGCTTGATATCAGGAGCGGTAAAGAGAAAGCCGCATCCAAAGTCGGAAAATGGAAACTGTCAAGAGAAAAGGTCTACGCAAGCTGGTGCGTCTTCAGAGCCCAGGCCAAGTATTGGTGGCTTTCTCAAAAGAAGTGGAAGAAAGCATTATGGATCATATTGCTGATTCTATGGTTTGGACTCCTGTTATTCTCAATATTCGGCAATCATGTTACGGCAACTGCCGGGTCTCAGACGGCATATTTAATAAACAATATATAGCAATGGCAAAACTAAAGATTACAGAAATCTGCCGCAATTGGTGGAATCGTTCAACCAGACGCGATGTCTATATAAATGGTAAGCATTCCGGAATCATCACTACAGGTGAACTGGATCTTGATGTGGAATCCGGACCATGTGAAGTGACTGTTCAGAATATCTTTCCGGCCTTTCGTTCAACAGCTTATATCAATATAGAAGATCAAGCAGACAATCACGTCGTGTTCAAAGACACAAAGTGGTTCGCGAACTTTCTGATGGCGGCAAATCTTCTGCTTATATTCCTTAGAGGTCTTGTGCCAATGCCCAAAATAGTGAGGAATATCAGCAATGCCTATGCCTTCGGGTGGGTCTTGTTCAGTATCTTCAATCATAATGACTACTTCAAGACATTTGCATATTCAAGGGTATCTATATGTGATGCTAATTCATAAAATTTAAACAGTTTCTGATATTTTCATAGTGGGTATTTAGTTGTTGTCCGCACCGATGTGAATCGGTGCGGGCTTTTCCAACCATTACTACTATGTGTAAGTCCTACATTTTTAATTTCGAGCGGTCAGCGGATAATGATTCCCAGATCTTATCTATATCCTGTTC
>CAZYCJ010000006.1:29958-50160 GCA_964645495.1 uncultured Muribaculaceae bacterium | reverse complement strand
CAAGACCGTCGGTAAGTTCGCCGATCGCCACGCTGACGCCGCCGGCACCGAAGTCGTTTGATTTCTTGATGAGCCTTGTCACCTCAGGGCGACGGAAAAGCCTCTGGAGTTTTCTCTCCTCAGGCGCATTTCCCTTCTGCACCTCGCTGCCGCAGGTCTCGAGAGACTCTTCTGTATGTTCCTTTGAAGAACCTGTCGCTCCGCCCACGCCGTCACGGCCAGTACGTCCTCCGAGGAGAAGCACGACATCTCCGGGAGCAGGACTCTCACGACGTACGCTGTCAGCCTTGACCGCTCCGACAACCGCACCTACCTCAAGACGCTTTGCCACATAACCTTCATGGTATACCTCGCGGACATGAGTAGTAGCAAGTCCGATCTGGTTTCCGTAACTTGAATATCCGTGAGCGGCCTTGCGTGAGATGATGCTCTGAGGAAGTTTGCCAGGAATGGTTTCCGACACAGGCTGATAGATGTCGCCTGCACCTGTCACACGCATTGCCTGGTAGACATATGCACGGCCTGACAGAGGGTCACGGATGGCTCCGCCAAGACATGTGGCAGCACCTCCGAATGGTTCGATCTCGGTAGGATGGTTGTGGGTCTCGTTCTTGAACTGAAGGAGCCACTTCTCTGTGGTCATCTCTCCCTCATCGTCAACTATGTTCACATCCACGTAGATGCTGCATGCGTTGTTCTCCTCGCTCACTTCCATGTCGTCAAGAAGCCCCTTGGACTTCAGGTAGCGCGCTCCGACAGTAGCCATATCCATGAGGTTCAGTCCCTTGTTCTCGCGGCCGAGTTCCTTGCGGATCCTCATGTAAAGGCCAAGCGTACCGTCGATCTCTTCCTTGAGGAAGGATTCCTCCACATTGATGTCTTCAAGTTCTGTGGTGAAGGTGGTGTGACGGCAGTGGTCGCTCCAGTAAGTGTCAAGAATGCGGAGTTCTGTCTCGAAAGGATCGCGGCCCTCGGCCTTGAAATACTTCACGACCTCGCGGAGGTCGTCTGCATTCATGGCCAGCCCCATCTTCTTGCAGTAAGGGGCAAGTTCTTCCTCTGTCAAGGCAGTCAGACCCTCAAGCACCGGCACAGGAGCCACCTCAGGCTGCTCCAGGGCAGTGAGTTTCGAGAGGTCCTTCTCGCGCGACTCAACGGCATTGATATAATATTTCCTGATCTTCTCCACAGTCTCGTCGGAGGTGTCGCCAGGAAGGATGATGAGTTTCGAACTCTTGATGCTCACCCGCGCAGAAGGATCGATGAGACGTACACAGTCCACGGCAGAAGCCGCACGCTGGTCAAACTGCCCCGGAAGGTACTCCACGGCAATATATCTTGTTCCCGACAGGTCACACTCGTCTGTGACGCTGTCCGTGACGATCTCTCCGAACACGCTGTAGCGGCTCTTTTCGAGGAGGTCCTGCGAAAAGCCGAAGAGGTCATAAACATTAAGCAAACGCAGTGTTCCGAGATTGAGTTGAAGATTCTCGTTCAACTCACCCAGAAGACTGCGCGCCTCCACCTGAAATTCAGGGTATTTTTCTACAAAGATGCGATAGTTGCTCATATCTTATATTGTTGCTTCAAGAACTTTCTGAGTCTGGGCCTTTCTGAATTCATCCAGTTTCGCACTCACGGCACTGTCGGTCAGGGCAAGGATCTGTGCAGCGAAAAGACCTGCATTCTTGGCACCGTTGATGGCCATGGTGGCAACAGGTATGCCTGCAGGCATCTGCACTATGGACAGGAGGGAATCCATTCCTCCGAGGGCCTTTGTCTGAATCGGAACTCCGATCACAGGAACCGTTGTCATTCCGGCCACGACACCTGCCACATGGGCTGCTCCGCCCGCTCCTGCGATGATAACGCCTATTCCGTTGTCCTTTGCTGATTTTGCGAACTCACACATGAGATCAGGAGTCCTGTGGGCGCTGATGACCTTCTTGACGACTTCCACCCCGAATCCCTCGAGGATATCGATCGCCTGCGACATGATCTCTAAGTCGCTGGTCGAGCCCATAATGATTGCTACTTTCATATGTCTGCGAATTAAGCCGCAAAGATAGTGAAAATTTATGTTTAAGCAACGTGGTCAAAGGACATAAACTCCCAGAACCTCCTTAAGAATATGCTCGTTGATTCCGGAATCCAGGACCGCCCTGCCCGCAAGGGACGGATCGATGGCAAAACACCTTTGCAAAGAATTCCTGACATTCTCCTTTTCATGCAGAATGTCATCACCGCAGATCAGACAGACCGCACGGGCCTTGAGATACCACTTCATGGCATCGGCATCGTCCATCTCATCCACTTTTTCCAAAGTCTCGTCCCCGACCTGCCTCTCATACATATCCATGATGACATCATTACGGTCGGAAGACCGCCTTATGAGGCTTATTGCATCCGCCCCCGAAGGTTCGCCTCCGGCAAGGCATGACGCCACCTCTCTCAGAAAAGCATATTGTCCGGGCAGTGCGGCAGCAAGAGACGCCGCTTTTTTGTAATCCCCCGCCATCATAAGCATGATCACCTGATTGGCGGACATCTCGTCATGAACATCCTCATCCGGCTCCATTGCCGCAAACGGTGCGAGCAGAAGCGTATCGGCCTGCCCCCTTCTTATATATACTGAAGCCAGCGTGTTGGCCGCGAAGTCCCATGTCGACCCTTCGAGAACAGTGGACTCTTCCAGGGCCTGCAGGCATATCTCCTCCCGTTCCAGGTCATCATCGGCATAACTCAGCAGACCAAGATATCCGCTGCGGGAGAAGCGTCTCAAAGTATGGAATTCATACCTGTATTCCACCTTCTCCAGAGTCTTCAGCATCGGAAGAATCTTTTCAGGATATTCAGGCAAGGAAACAATAGCAAGAGTCTGTGCATCAGGAGAATCGGGATGCTTGTCAATCACTTTCCTGATCTTCTCCGACAATGCGGGAGCACCTTCCTCCATGACATCGGCCACCTTCGACCATAGCACGACCTCAGAAGTCTTTATGATCCTGACATCCTTGTTTATCTTGTCCTCGAATATCCCCCTGAGTTCATTCATCACGGAGTCGACCCGCGCATCCGCCAATGCGATGTTTTCAGCGTAAGTCTTGACAGGCGGCACCACTGACTTTATATAAAGCCCGGCCAGGATATATGCCGAATCCTTGAGGATTTCAGGGACCTTGCCTGTATACTCCCCCTGGAATTCAAGTTTCCGTCTCACAGGACGACGGCTGTTCTCCACCGGCTCGTCCGGAGTCCATTCGTATGGGGTAAAACGACATTCCAGATACTTCAAAGGACGGTCCACACGATTCGTCATGATGTGCAGAGTGTCAAGAGCATTCACCTCTCCGGCATGGTCCAGGGTGACGGCATAATCCAGCCTGAAACATCTGTCCTTCCATCTCCCGGTATCCACAGAATCCTTGATCTTCACAACAGAAGTAGAATCCACAAGCGGATTGAAGCGCTTGGTCAGGTCCAGAAGGGTATCTACGGCCAGTCCTTTCGAGACAGCCTTCCTCTTCATCTTCCTGTAGACCTTTCCGTCACGTGCCACAGGGACATGGCGCGAGAGAATTTCACCAGTCTCCACATCGGTCACAATCCTCTCCACCACTATACGTGAATTCTTCCTGTCTTCTCCCCTGTTCGGGAAATGGTAATTGAAATCCAGGTCAAGTTTCACTCCTGAAGGTTGCAGACTCCTCGTCCTGACGCGGTCGGCAGGATATGCCGAAAGATCGATCGTGAATGCCTGCTTTTCCTCTCTTTTCCCAAGACTGACGCTATGTCTTCCATTGACCGGCTCCACTACAATTCTTTTCGTATCCTTGAACCAGAACACAAGTGCACCACTGCTCAGCACAGGAAGCATGTAGCGTCCCGATGCATCCGTAAAGGTCTCCACCACGTCACCCTTTGTCTTAACAGTCAACGGATTACGCGACTGCAACAAGGCTTCCCTTCCTTTTCGTGCATCTTCAAGGGAGTCAAATCCATAGACCGCGATGCGGGACATCGGCTGATTGGTCAGCGTGTCGACGACATAGCCGTACACAGGTCTGTAGATATTTTCAGGAGAGAATGCCTTCTTGCTCTGTGCAAAGCCCCCGTTTCCCGCTGATGCGAGGAGAATAAAAGAAAGTATGATGAAGAGTCTTTTCATAAACAAGTCTTCCAAATCAAAAAACCGGTCAAAGGTACTGAATATTTCACTATATTTGCAGATTGGAGTGAAAATTCAAAAACAATGAGAGATTTATATATAACCAATTCGCTTTCGAGAAAGAAGGAACTCTTCAAGCCGATCAATGAGGGACATGTCGGTCTGTATGTCTGTGGCCCCACAGTCTATGGAGACGCCCATCTGGGCCATGCCAGACCAGGCGTGACCTATGATGTATTCGTGAAACTTCTTCACCACCTGGGCTACAAGGTGCGCTATGTCCGCAACATCACCGATGTTGGACATCTCGAGCACGACGCCGATGAGGGTGAGGACAAGATCGCAAAGAAGGCACGTCTGGAGCAGTTGGAGCCGATGGAAGTGGTTCAGAGGTGCACCCTCGCCTACCATGAGGCCATGAGGATGCTCAATGTGGCTCCCCCTTCGATCGAGCCCCGCGCCTCAGGACACATAATCGAACAGATCGACCTTGTGAAGAAGATCCTCGATGCGGGCTACGCATACGAAAGCAACGGTTCGATATATTTTGATGTCATGAAATATGACGCTGACCATAAGTACGGAGTGCTTTCAGGCCGCACCCTTGATGAAGTGAAGGAAGGAACACGCGATCTCGACGGTCAGCAGGACAAGAGGGCTTCATACGACTTCGCCCTTTGGAAGAAGGCTTCTCCTGAGCATATCATGCGCTGGCCTTCACCTTGGAGCGACGGTTTCCCGGGCTGGCATCTCGAATGTTCGGCGATGAGCGAGAAGTATCTCGGCAAGGAGTTTGACATACACGGAGGCGGAATGGACCTTCTCTTCCCGCACCACGAATGCGAGATTGCACAGAACACAGCATCGCGTGGCACCGGCGGAGTGAAATACTGGATGCACAACAACATGATCACCATCGAGGGCAAGAAGATGGGCAAGTCTCTTGGCAACTTCATCACCCTTCCTGAACTTTTCGCGGGAAACCACGCGAAACTTGAGCAGGCATACTCTCCTATGACAGTACGATTCTTCATCCTTCAGGCTCATTACAGAGGCACCCTCGATTTCAGCAACGAGGCCCTGCAGGCCGCTGAGAAGGGTCTGAAGAGAATAATGCAGGCTGCCAAGGACCTGAGTTCTCTGGCATCAGCCGCAGGCGTACAGTCAGCCCCTGCCCTTGCTTACGGAGAATTCGTCTCTGCAGTCGCCCCGGAGACTGTCACTGCTACCAACGCCGAAGTGCGTGAACTTGTAGAAAAGGTATATGAGGCACTCTGCGATGACCTCAACACTCCTATCGCCCTGTCCCACGTATTCGACGCAGTACGTATTATCAACACAGCCAAGGACAAGAAGATGACTCTTGATGCTTCTGACTACAGCGCATTGACCGGCCTCTTTGACAATATCGTATTCGGTGTGCTCGGACTGCGCGACGACGAAGGCGAAGGTGGAAAGGCAGCCAAGACCATTGACGGACTTATGCAGATGGTCCTCGAGCAGCGCAAGGCAGCAAAGACCGCCAAGGACTGGGCTACATCAGACCGCATCCGCGACGACCTCAAGGCTCTCGGCATCCGGATCAAGGACACCAAAGACGGCACCGAATGGGTCCTGGAGTAACACCTGGTGCAGTTTTACAGGAAAAATGCTCGCAGTCCCCTGAAAAAAGAGGGTACCGCGAGCATTTTCGCTATGTTTTTGCTCCAGGTCTCGGATAAATACCGTATCTTAGCGACTGTTGTGATGACATTGAGACAATACGGCTATGTATAAACTGATTTCATGGAATGTGAACGGCCTGAGGGCTGTGTGCGGCAAGGGCTTTGCCGATATATTTGAGGAGCTGGATGCGGATTTCTTCTGTCTGCAGGAGACAAAGATGCAGGCAGGACAACTGGATCTCGAGTTCCTCGGATACAGGTCATATTGGAACTATGCAGACAAGAAGGGATATTCAGGAACTGCCGTCTACACCCGTCATGAGCCATTGGCGGTGACATATGGAATGGGCATTGACGAGCACGACCATGAAGGTCGCATCATAACCCTGGAAATGGAAGATTTCTACCTTGTGTGCGTCTACACTCCCAATTCTCAGGACGAACTCAAGAGGCTGGACTACAGGATGAAATGGGAGGATGACTTCAGAGCCTACCTCTGCACTCTCGCCTCCAGGAAGGGAGTCATCGTCTGCGGAGACCTTAATGTGGCACACCAGGAGATAGACATAAAGAATCCTAAGACCAACCGCCGCAACGCAGGCTTCACAGACGAAGAGCGTGGCAAGTTCACCGAACTCCTGAATGCAGGCTTCATAGACACTTTCCGTCATTTCTATCCCGATGCAAAGGATGTGTATTCTTGGTGGTCATATCGTTTTCAGGCACGTCAGAAGAATGCAGGTTGGCGTATAGACTATTTCGTAGTATCTGAAAGCCTTAAAGACAGAATAAAAGACGCCAAGATCCACACCGGAATCTTCGGATCGGACCACTGTCCTGTAGAACTGACTATCGAATAATAAAAAACCGTCCGGTTTTTTAGTCTATGCGCTCGATCTTCAACTGCTGGATCCGGTAGTCCGTATCCTTGCAGTTTACGAAGATCGTGACCATGAACATCTCTCCACCCGCACTCAAAGTGCCCAGAGCATATTTCATGTTCGACCTTCCGGCCTTATGCGTGATCTCGAACGACCTTGGGGTGTAAGACCTGAAGAAGGTCTTCATGATCTGGCAGGCCTGATTTCTGCTGGAATCGTTTGAATTCGAGAAAATCGTGACCTCAAGATTGTCGGAGAACCATGCAGAAAGTTTCTCGGCATCTCCGACCGCAAGATATTTTGAGATAGGATTGAATACATCATAACTGCTGTCCTGAGCAGACAGGTCTGCATTCACGAACAGGGACACTGCAGCAGCGACTAGTCCTATAATATTTCTTTCCATAAATTATCCTTGAAAACAGCTGCAAATATACTGCAAATTTCGAGCCGTGCAAAATCATATGTTTTTATTATATTTGTACGATTATTGCAGGCATAAAACATGAAGATCACATTGCTTACGGTCGGAAAGACGGACAAGGACTGGGTGAAGCAGGGCATGGACATATATCTGTCCCGCCTGAAGCACTACATTCCGTTTTCAGTCGTGGAGATTCCCGAACTGAAAAACGTGTCTGCTTTGACCAAGGACCAGATAAAGACACGCGAAGGAGAACTGATACTAAAGAATGTACGCCCGACGGACGATCTCATCCTCCTCGATGAAAGAGGAAAGGAATACACTTCTGTCGAACTTGCCAAGGTGATTCAGGACAAGATTTCCTATGCAGGAAAGGATATGGTGTATGTCATAGGGGGAGCATACGGATTCTCGGAAGCCGTCTACAGCAGGGCCAATTCGAAGATATCCCTGTCAAGAATGACCTTCTCGCACCAGATGGTCCGTGCGATCTTCGTCGAGCAGATATACAGGGCCTTTACCATTATGAAAGGCGAACCATACCATCACGAATGACTATGATGAACCGGGAATTCACACGAAAGAGACTGCCGCTGCTGATACTTCTTCTGGCTCTTGGACTGCTTCTCCTGTCTCTGGCAGGAAACAGCGGGCACAACGACTCGGACAAGGCTGCAGCCAGAACCGCACAGCGACTTGAGGAAAGGCTCGAGAGACTCGACATACATGTCCTGCGGGCTCTGGAAAGCGGTGATGAGTGTCTGGAGAATATTCCGGAGGATATGGTCATATACCGCTATGTGAACGATTCTCTCCAGTCCTGGAGCAATCAGTTCCCGCTGATGAACGACGACATCGGAAACCGTCTGATGATCCATAGGCTCACGAGTTTCAACAATCGTCTTCATTCTCCTCTTTCCGAAGTGACGGAAGACGTTTCATTCATGAATCTGGGGCCGAAATGGTATGTTGTCAAGGCATCTGCGGCAGAAGGGAACGTAAAGGTCATAGCAGGTCTTGAGGTCAAGAACGCCTTGCTGGACGATCTCCGCAAATCGGAAAACGGAGTCAATCCGCACCTCAGGCTGAACAAAGGATACTCTGTGGCTCCCATCACCACCAGCGGAGGATCCTGCGTAAGCATAGGGGACACACCTCTTTTCAAGGTGATGTATGATACAGACCAGGCAACACCGTTTTTTGACAATTCTCTGCTCAGGTGGATCGCACTGATACTTCTTGCATTGGCCACGATTCTTTTCCTTGCAGGCCACCGCACATTCAAGGTGTACATCTCGGTACTTGCCATCCTTGCCGGACTTACTGCTGCGGCATATCTGTGGGAACTGCAAATGTCCGGTTCTGCAGAACTGTTCTCCCCTACCCTATATGCAGACGGGCCGGTATTCTTCTCTCTCGGAGCCCTGATTCTGCTCAACACCTTCATTACCATGTTCTACCTGTGCACATACCTGATGAGGGAAAAGATTGCACAATACATCCACGAGCACAGGGGCACAAGAAAGCGCAACCTGATGCTCTACGGCCTTGCATGCATCCTTCTGGCGGTTGCCACACTCATCTACACGCACAGGACTCTGGAGAGCCTTATCATGAATTCCAACATCAGCATGGAACTCTACAGGGGCAACAGCGAGATAATATACACCATCCTCTTATATCTGTCATACACCTGTCTACTTTTCTGCATCATGCTCATGATACAGTCCGTCCAGCCTGTTCTTAGGGAGATGTACGGGCTGAGATATAACATGTTCAAGGCAAGGAATCTGGCCATATTCGCGTTCCTATGCGCCTGCTATTTCACTTTGACTTCAGCAGTTCTCGGATTCAAGAAGGAACAGGACAGAGTCATGGTGTGGGCCAACCGTCTGGCTGTAGAAAGAGATCTTGGCCTTGAACTTCAGCTGCGTTCTGTCGAGGAGCAGATTGCCGGGGACCAACTGATCGCGGGTCTTACCGAACTGGAAAACACTCAGGGCATAATCCTCAACAGAATCACCGAATATTACCTGACACGTACCCGACAGGGCTACAACATGTCGCTTTTAGTCTTCAAAGACAATGACAGACAGGGGGTCGGGTACTTCAATTACGTCTTGAGCAACGGTACGCCAATTGCTCAAGGTTCCAACTTCCTGTTTCTGTCAGACAATCAGGGCCGCGGAAAATATATCGGCACATTCTTGTTCTATTCCGAGGAAAACGGTCTGGCCAGAATGCTTCTTGAGATAGAATCCAATTCCAACAGAGAAGACAGAGGCTATTACAGTCTTCTCGGCCAGTTCTCCAACCCCGGGGGCGTAAACATTCCGAACCTGTATTCATACGCTAAATACTCGTCTGACAGACTCATCTCATACAAAGGAAACTATCCGTATCCTACGGTATATTCGCACGTGGACAAAGGACGGCTCTATGTTGACAAGGAGGAAGTCATCCGTCTGAACAACCATGTACACTTCATGCATCTTGTCAGTGACGGGGAACTGATCGTGGTCTCACGCCCGCAGCGTGGAGTCATGGTATATTTCATTTCTTTCTCTTACCTGTTCCTCGCACTATTTGCCTTGCTCTACATCTTTGCTCGCAACGACGATAAGAAGAAAACATTCCGGAGCAACTACTTCAGGACCCGAATAAACTCTATACTGTTCTTTTCATCGTTCATGATCCTCACCACCATGACGACCATCAGCGTCCTCTTCGTTTACAAGCGAAATGAGACCAACATGAACAACCTCATGTCCTCCAAGATCACCACAGTGCAGGCTCTGATCGAAAACAGGGTGCGGTCCGCCAATTCATGGCAGGAACTCACAGGCCAGGAATTTGCTGCAGCTCTGGAAAATATCGGAAACACCACGAAGACAGACATCACCCTCTATACTCCGGCAGGCAAGGTGTTCAAATCCACTACACCAGAGGTATTTGAAAAGATGATTCTCGGAAGCCGCATCGATCAGAATGCGTTCCACAACATACGGCATCTGAACCAGAGGTTCTTCATCCACAGGGAGAGCATCAACGGATACAGTTACTGGTCGATGTACGCTCCTATATTCAATGACAGAGGAGATCTTCTCGCCATCATCGGTGCTCCATATACGGACAGGAACTACGACTTCCGGAGAGAGGCCTTCTTCCATGCGGGCCTCATAATAAATCTCTTCATCCTCCTGCTTATAGGATCGCTTCTGTTCAGCACAAGAGAGGTGAATGCCCTCTTCTTGCCACTCATCGAGATGGGTAAGAAGATGAATGTGGCTGATGTCCACAATCTCGAATACATCATCTACAAACGCGATGACGAGATATCGTCGCTTGTGGATGCCTACAACCGTATGGTGCATGACCTTTCGGATTCCACTCGTCAACTTGCCCAGGCTGAACGAGACAAAGCCTGGAGCCAGATGGCGCGCCAGGTGGCTCATGAGATAAAGAACCCGCTGACTCCGATCAAACTTCAGATCCAGAGACTCATCAGGATGAAGCATAACAACAATCCTGCGTGGGAGGAAAGATTTGACGAAGTGTCGGCAATAGTTCTGGAACACATAGACATACTTACTGAGACCGCTAACGAATTCTCTACTTTTGCAAAACTCTACAGCGAGGAACCTGTTCTCCTGGATCTTGACAAGACTCTCAAGGATCAGTTGACCATATTCGACAACAGGGACAATATCCGTCTTGACTATATAGGCATGGGAAACGCCATGGTAATGGCCCCTAAGCCTCAACTGATACGCGTCTTCGTAAACCTCATGACGAATGCAATACAGGCCGTGGAGATACAGCAGAAGGAGGCAGAGGAAAAAGGTGAGGAACCTGTGCTTGGAAAAGTTCTGATATGCCTGAGGAACAGCACCAAGGAAGGGTATTACGACATCGTTGTCGATGATAACGGCCCTGGAGTGAGCGAGGAAAATCTCAACAAACTTTTCACTCCGAACTTCACCACCAAGAGTTCCGGAACAGGGCTCGGACTCGCCATCTGCAGGAACATCATAGAAAAATGCGAGGGCGAGATCCGCTATCAGCGGTCGTTCGCCCTCGGTGGTGCGTCATTCATCGTCACATTGCCGAAACATAGATAGACCTGGAGCAAAAACATAGCGAAAATGCTCGCGGTACCCTCTTTTTTCAGGGGACTGCGAGCATTTTTCCTGTAAAACTGCACCAGGTCTATGAGTGACTATCTGCGGCCGCTGTCAGAGACCATGCCTTTGAGAGTGGCATTGAATTCCTCTGCCGCCGCGAGATCTTCTACTGTCAGGTGCATGCGGTATCGCCAGTAGTGGCGTGAATTTGCCGGCACGTTGATGCGTTCCTCATTCGGATTCTCACGACGGAGTCCTGCATCCATAGAAAGCCAGTCCTGAAGCGGAAGCACTGTCAGCATTGCAGGAGACCAGAGGTGCTGATCGAGAATCTGACGACAGATCCACGGCTCACAGAAATACGGAGCATCGCCATGACCGCCGAGCATCTCATGCCAGAACTGCTCTGTGACCTGACGGTCCTCCTCCCACCATGCACGGATAGGATTCATGTCATGGGTCGAAGTAGTGCAGACTGAAAGGTAAGGATACCAGGCAGGGTTGGCGAAGTTCACCTCAACAGACTTAGGCATACGCTGGATCTCGAGAGATAGTATCCTGAGATCGGACATAACCTGAGGCACCGTTGCCGGAATCATTCCAAGATCCTCTCCGCAGGCAAGCATTCCTGTCGAATCAAGAAGCGCAGGAAGTTTCATCATAGCCTTGTCCTTCCAGAACTCATTGTTGCGATGATAGAAGAAGTCGTTGTACAGACGGTCGAAGGCAGCGCGACGATAGGCGTCGAGAATATGGTATGACTGGGTGTCACGTGCTCCGATCTTCGGGTGGTAGTGTCCCTCCTGACGAGGATCCTGCAGGAAGAGGTCGGCATCATTCACATTGAATCCCTGATGCTCAAGTTCATGTGCAGGATAAGGAAGAGCGGGATTGAAATATCCGTTCAGACCGCTCTTTGTCCACATCGGGATCTCCCAGATACGGAAGAATCCGAGGATGTGGTCGATACGGAAGGCATCGAAATATTCGGACATCTTTGCGAGACGGGACTTCCACCATGCATAATCGTCCTCAGCCATCTTCTCCCAGTTGTATGTAGGGAAGCCCCAGTTCTGGCCGTCAGCAGAGAATGCATCAGGCGGTGCTCCGGCCTGTGAATCCATATGGAAGAGTTCAGGGTACAGCCATGCGTCCACACTGGTGCGGCTGATTCCGATAGGAAGGTCGCCCTTGAAAATCACTCCGCGAGAATGTGCATATCTGCAGACCTCCGAAAGCTGGAGATCGAGGTGGTACTGCACGAAGCACCAGAAATCCACATCGGTCTTGTGCTCTTCGCAGAAGGTAGCTATCTTCTTCTTATTGTATTTTGCAAATCCTTTCCACTTTGTGAAGTCAGGTGTGCCGTTCTGGTCACGGAGAACGCAGAAAGCAGCATATGGAAGAAGCCATCCGCTGTTCTTCTCCACGAATTCCTGATAGTCCTTCTTTGCGGAAAGTTTCTTGAATGTCTTGTCGTAAGCCTTGCGCAAAAGGGCGAGTTTTGTGGAATTCACCTTCTCATAGTCGATCTGATCGAGAGCATTCAGTTCGGCCTGAAGGGCCTTGTATTCAGCATCCTCCTTCACTCCTGCTGCCGGCAGATGGAGATACTGCGGATGAAGGGCGAAAGTGGAGTTAGGGTTGTATGGATACGAATCCTCCCATGTATGGAGCATCGTGGTGTCATTGATAGGAAGAAGCTGAAGGATGCTCTGACCTGTCTCGGCAGCCCAATCCACCATCTTCTTGAGGTCGAAGAATTCTCCCACACCGAAGTCGTCCCCGGTACGGAGAGAGAACACAGGAATTGCAGTACCGGCACCTTTCCAGTCACGGCCGCTGAAGCGTACCTGAAGGTCGGCCTCGACAGAGAACTCATCCTTCTTCGGCACATTCACAAGCCACCTGTTCTCATGGTCTTCCCAAACGACAGGAACGAGGGTATCCTTGTCTGCTACAAGAAGTTTATATGCAAACGGCTCGGCCGCCTCAAGGGCCAGAGTCCATACAGGGAAACGTGAATCATCGAAAGGAACGACCTTTGTCCAGTCCTTCAAGGCCTTTCCGCTGCCTGCAAGCGCAAGGACTTCGTTCGGACGGAGGGAAGGAGCCGCGACCTGCAGGAGCACATTGGCACCCTTAGGAGTCTTTGCAGCCTTTCCGGCCTTTCTGCCGAATATGGCGTTTGTGAATGCCGACGAATAGAAGGGAGCATCTTCCGGACGGTCGATCCATCTGTCAGCGACATTAAGGACCTTTGGCTCGACGCCTTCAGGGAGAATCAGGAGGTGGTTCTTCCATTCCTTCCTTACAGTCTCACCTCCACACACCACTTCGTATCCGTATTCAGTGACCTTTGCCGGATTGCCACGGGCCACCTCACCCTGCCACAGGCCATCTGAAACATATGAAAGAGGCCAGCGCTTACCACCAAGACAGAGGACAAGTTCCTCGCCCCAGTTTGTCTTATACTCAATGCTTACATTAAGTTTCATATTCGATATCTTTAGTTCTTTAAACAATATTTTCCTGTATGTTTCTTTTTGCAACGTCGTACATGATCAGTGCTTCATCTTCTTCCAGTTCAGGACAGGAAGGAGAAACGAGATCAGGGCGGCGGCAAGCCAGAACCACGACACCGGACCGAAGTCATACACATCCGTCCCGTTCACCTGAGCCGTATTGTACTGGATAAGATATCCGCTCGTGATGTCCTGAAGTCCTGCAGCGACATAACTCGAGATACCCACCACGCCAAGAGCGGCACCCGTGGCCTTCCTCGGCACGATATCCACCGCCATCAGTCCCGCCACGATGCAATACAGCACACCCACGGCCAGACTGAACAAAGATACATAAAATATGTTCATGGCATAGCCTCCGCCGGCAAAAAGGAAAAGCGCCAAAGAGATGAAACTCACTATTCCCGAAAGAATCGCCGGCTTCACCCTGTCACTGTTGAAGACCTTGTCGGAAAGCCATCCGGCAAGTACAGTGCCGACAATGCCGAAGGCAGCCGAAAAGGCGATGATCTGCGTTGCCTGCTCAAGAGAGAAATCCCTGGCCTTCTGCAGGAACAGCACACCCCATCCCGCTATCGCATATTTTGTTATGTATATGAATGCGCTGGATATCGCGATGATCCAGATACCGGGATGCTTCAGAACATATTTCTGGAGTTCCTTCGTAGGCATGGTATCCTCCTTGGAAAGAGTCTCCTTGGCAAGTGCCTGGACCGAAGGAAGACCCTTGCTCTCCGGGGTGTCAGAGACCAGGAGGAGCACAAGAAGGGAACCTATCAGTCCTGCAACGGACGCCACGATGAAGCCGGCCTTCCATCCGAGGGCACTCACGATGACGCCCGTAATGATAAATGAAAGGAACTCACCCACATAAGGAGTGGAACTGAATATGCTGTAGTAAGTGCCTCGCTTAGATTTCGGAAACCACCTTGACAAGCAGATTACCCCTGGAGGCGCCCCCATGGACTGCATCCATCCGTTGGCTCCCCATAGCACGGCAAACAGAATGAATATCAACGAAGTGGAAAGATGAAAGGAATCATTCAGGACACCCACGACTCCTAATACCAGATTAATCAAAGCTGACAGGAAAAGGCCTGTAGCCATGAATCTTCGGATGTTGCAGTAGTCCGCGATGAAGCCGTTCATGAACTTGCCGACGGCATAGACGAATAGAAGGGCCGAACCGATCAGTCCCAACTGACCTGCAGACAATACGCCTTCGTCGATCAGAGGCTGCTTTACGACACTGAGACTCATTCTGCAGACATAATAAAGGCTATAGGCTGCAGTAACACCCCAGAATGTCTTGTTCCTCAGCGACCTGTATTCCTTATCCACCTGACCCGACGGCACCTGCCCGGCAGACGGCTTGCTTATTCTATAAAATGAGTAGAGACCCATATATGTTTCTTGATTACACAATACGCATCACAGATGCGCCAAACAGAGACAAAGATATAAAAACAATAGCAAATTCCGTCAGACTGAGGCTATGTTTTTATAAGTACCGCACCTCTGTACCTGACAGTAAGATATACCGTACGGGCAAGAAGATGGGCAAAATATGCCGCCATAAGGATATGGACTGCATTCATGCCATACCGGATCGTTCCCGCATCACAAAGCCCTCCGAGAGCACTTATTCCGGCAGCCCAGACCCCGGCAAAGGCGATGACAGCCCACAGCATGGAGTCACGCATGGCCTTGGAAGCAGTGGCACCTATATATATACCGTCCCATGTAAAGGCAGCACAACCGACGACAGGCATGAGCAGAAGCCACGGAAGAAACTCTTTCGAGGCCTCCACTACGGCTGGGTCTGAAGTCATCATACGGAGCATCGGGACTCCGGCAAAATAATATATACCCATGAATATCACCGCAATGGACATGCTCCATACGAAAGTCCATTTCACTGTGCTCCTGACCATCTGACCGTCCTTAGCTCCGACATACCTTCCGGTCAGAGCCTCCCCCGCATATGCAAATCCGTCAGTGAAGTACGAGAACAGCATCAGCAGTTTCATCATTATCGAACAGACCGCCAGCAGAAGGTCTCCATAACGGGCTGAAATGACCGTATATCCGATATATATAGCAATGAAACAGAGAGACCTTACGAACAGATCTGAGTTCATGCTGAAGAATCTGCGGGTCTCTGCCCCACGGAAAAGACTTCGGATATCATCGGCTGAAATTGCAGAAAGAGTGCTGCGAAGATACTTCACCAGAAGAAAGGCCACCGCGGTCAAAAGACCGGAATACTGGGCCACAACCGTTCCGACGGCAACTCCTGCGAAGCCCATGCCTTCGTAACGCCAATCCCCGACAGAGATTCCGAGGGCGAGGACAAAACTCATCAGGATGTTCATTCCGTTCACGACAAAGTCTGTAACCATAGCACTGACGCTGTCCTGCATGCCGATGAACCAGCCTTTGAAGGCCATGAGGCTCAGAGTGGCAGGAGCGGCCCATATGCGGATATGGAAATATTGCGTCGCAAGAGCCTGGACTTCAGGAGTACAATCCACAAAAAGGAAAGCCGCCTTCACGACCAGCCATTGCAAGGCAATGAGAATCAGCGCACAGACGACGGATATCCCGAGGGCACGGGCAAGGATCCGGGTACATTCCGACCTGTCTTCACGGCCATAGGCCTGAGACGCAAGACCGCCTGTCCCGACTCGCAGGAAACCGAAATTCCAATACAGAAGATCGAAGAGCATGGAACCGATGGCTATGCCTCCGATCATCGCAGCGGCACTGGTCCCAAGATGGCCCGCAACAGCGATATCTACCATTCCCACCAACGGGACTGTAATATTGGCCAGGATACTCGGTATCGCAAGTTTCAGTATGTCTCTGTTGATCTGTTTCATATGTCACCTATACTTTCCTTCTTCATCCAGCATACCGAGATATGAGCTGTAACGGTCATAACTGATATCCCCTGCTTCGACCGCCTCCTTCACGGCACATCCCGGCTCATGAGTGTGGGTGCATGGCGTGAAACGGCAGTTCTCGGAAGCCTTGAGCATTTCCGGGAAATAAAGGGCAATCTCCTCCTTCTTCAGGTCCACCAGACCGAAACCTCGAAGGCCCGGAGTGTCGACGATGAAGCCAGCAGGCTCGGGATGGCAGGAAGCGACCTGATACATTTCATAGAAGGTGGTCGTGTGCTTTCCCTGAAGATGGACATCGGAAATCTCGCCCACCTTCGGGTCAAGAGACGGATCAAGAGCCTTTATCAGAGACGACTTTCCTACGCCTGACACCCCTGAAAACAACGAAATATTGCCCGAGATCATCTCACGAAGACGCTCCACACCCTGTCCTGTACGCGCAGAGACCTCTATTATAGGGTATCCGGCACCGGAATATATCTCCCGGAAGGCCTGCAGCATGTCCTGATGCTCCGGCCCGTAAAGGTCACATTTGTTCAGTACAATCACAGGAGGGACATTATATACTTCACAGGTGACAAGAAGCCTGTCAAGAAACGGAAGTTTTACCTGGGGAAAATCCAAGGTGATAACAAGGAAGGCACGGTCGAGATTCGCCGCGATGATGTGGGACTGACGGGAAAGGTTGGTGGACCTGCGGATCACATAGTTGCGACGAGGATGCACGGATGTTATCGCCGCAGGATTCTCCAACGAGACCTGCGAAGCCATGGCAGCGCCTGTATCGTCAGCGACCTCCACCTCGAAAGTCACGATATCTCCGACGGCCACCGGATTGGTGGCAGACGATCCCTTCAGACGGATCTTACCCCTTAGAACAGCAGGAAACAGATCCCACTGCGGAAGACGGGACAGCAGATAATGGCTTCCCGTATGCTTTACGACTGTCGCTTCCCCTTTTATTGTCATATCCTTGCTATTTCTGCAAAGATACACAAATTCCGTTTTTATCATTATCTTTGTCGGATACAGTTTACACACATTGCATCATGATACAGGAAATCCATATTGAAAACGCCCTCAAGGAATTGTTCGCGAACCTCAGGTTCACCGCCGAACCGGCAGGACTCTACGACCCTCTCAGATATATGATCGAGATCGGAGGAAAGAGAATCAGACCGAGACTGTGCCTCACCGCATACGCCCTCTACAAGGACGAGCTCACAGAAGAGATCCTCTCTCCGGCAGCGGCGCTCGAAGTATTCCACAGCTTCACCCTCATCCACGACGACATCATGGACAGGGCGGATGTCCGCAGAGGTGTACCGACAGTATATAGGAAATGGGACGAGAACACCGCCATTCTGTCCGGCGACGTGATGTCGATCGAAAGTTACAGGATGATAGCAAAGGCCCCTGCAAAGGCCATCCCTGCCGTCCTGGAACTGTTCTCGAACACCGCGGCACAGGTTTGCGAGGGTCAGCAGTATGACATGGACTTCGAGAATATAGACATGGTGCCTATGGGTGATTATCTCAAGATGATCGGCCTGAAGACCGCCGTGCTCATCGCATGTTCGGCAAAGATGGGAGCCTTGATCGCCGGTGCATCCGAGAAGGAGGCTGACCTCCTGTACAAATATGGTTATGACCTCGGACTGGCTTTCCAGATTGCAGATGACCGGCTGGACACATATGGCGATCCTAAGGTCTTCGGAAAGGCCATCGGAGGCGATATTGTGAATAACAAGAAGAGTTGGCTTCTGACCCGCGCTCTTGAAAAGGCCGGTCCTGAGGCTCTTGCGGAAGCGATGGCCATGCCGGTGGAAACGGAAGAACAGAAGGCGGCAAAGATCATAGAAGTGAAGAGAATCTATGACAGCCTCGAAGTGGGAGAAGAGGCCGTGAAGGAAATCAAGAGATTCCACGAGCAGGCTCTCGGGTATGCGGAACAACTCGGACTCGGAAAATTAAGATTTGAGATGCTGCATCGCTATGCAGACATGCTCCTAGGACGCAGAAAATAGAATGAACAAACTCGAAATCATGGCTCCTGCAGGCAATTTCGAATGCCTGCATGCAGCAATACAGGGAGGCGCCGACTCGGTATACTTCGGAGTCGAGAAACTTAACATGCGCTCCCACTCGGCCAACAACTTCAAGATGACCGACCTTGAAGAGATCGTAAGAATCTGCTCGGAGTTCGGCGTCAAGACATACCTCACCCTCAACATCGCCCTTTTCGGCGAAGACCTCGAAGATATGAAGCGCACTCTGGATGCGGCGAAGAAGGCCGGCATCACAGCAGTCATCGCATCCGACATGGCAGCAATCATCTACGCCCGCAAGATCGGAGTAGAGGTCCATATCTCGACCCAACTCAGCATCTCCAACGCCGAGGCCCTGCGTTTCTATGCACAGTTCGCAGATGTGATAGTCCTTGCGCGAGAACTGAACCTGGGTCAGGTCAAAGAGATAAAGGCCATCATCGACCGCGACCGGATCTGCGGTCCGTCAGGACGTCTCGTGGAAATCGAGATGTTCGCCCACGGAGCGCTTTGCATGGCCATTTCCGGCAAATGCTATCTCAGTCTCCACGAATACGGAGCATCTGCCAACAGAGGCTCATGCTACCAACTCTGCCGCCGCGCCTACAAGGTCGAGGACAGGGAGACAGGAATGCAACTTGAGATCGACAACAAATACATAATGTCTCCGAAAGATCTCTGCACCATCGAGTTCATGGACAAGATCATCGATGCCGGAGTCACAGTATTCAAGATCGAGGGTCGTGCGCGTTCGGCCGAATATGTAAAGAGAGTTGCCTCATGCTACCGCCGCGCCGCGGACGCTGTATGTGACGGAACATACACTCCTGCCCTCGGCACTGAACTGAAGAAGGAGCTGGAAGAAGTGTTCAACAGAGGATTCTGGGACGGCTACTACCAGGGCGCACGCCTCGGAGAATGGTGCGACGTATACGGAAGCACCGCAACACGCAAGAAGGCCTACTGCGGAAAGATCACAAACTGGTTCGGCAGACTCGGGGTCGCTGAAATCCTTGTCGAGTCATACTCGCTGAAGGTGGGCGACAAGATCCTTATCATAGGTCCGACATCAGGATGCGTGGAATATACCGTACCGGAAATCCGCGTCGACCTGAAGCCGGTCCGGGAAGCCGTCAAAGGCACATATTGTTCCATCCCCATAAACTGGAAGGATGTGGTGCCGGGAGCGCGCGAAGAAGCACTGAGCCTGTGCGGAGACGGATGCAACGAGGAAGCATGCCGCGCCATTGAAGAGACACGCCTGCGCCGCAGCGACAAGGTCTACATCTGGGCGGAAGAATAATTACCGGAAATCACTGATAACCCTATCATAGAGCCTTCTTCAACTGTTCATCATAACGAAGGCGGACTTGGACACCGGCCTCCTGGAACCAGTAACGGGTCGCCAGCTCCTCCTCGATGAACGGCACGATCTCGTCTTTCTTCAGACGGATGAACCTTT
>CAZYCJ010000006.1:0-29858 GCA_964645495.1 uncultured Muribaculaceae bacterium | reverse complement strand
AGCTCCTCCTCGATGAACGGCACGATCTCGTCTTTCTTCAGACGGATGAACCTTTCCTTGTCCATCTCCAGAGCCTTTTCGAGAGCATTGAGTTCCTCGGTCATCGACTCGGCAAGTCCATCCTTCACCAACTCCTTCTTCATCTGGTCATAGAGGGTCTTCGCGCTGCTCCTGTAATCGAATTCCTGAGTCTTTGCGAATCTTATGAAGTCTTCGTAATCTGCATCGGTGAAATGGAAATCCTTGACTGCAGGAATGCTTTCGTGCCTGCGGGCATAATCTATCACATACTGGTCGATGACTCCGCCGAGAACGAGCGAATAGACAAGTCTGCTGTAATCCGGCGACTCTATCTCGACATCAGGAGTGATGCCGCCGCCGTCACGCACTATCCTGCCGGAAACGGTCCTGAATTCCTTTGTAAGCGAATCAGGAATGTGTCCGACGCTTCCGTCCTCGTTACGGTTCGAATAGTCGATGGCCTGTACACATCGTCCGCTCGGAGTATAATACTTGGCGGTAGTGACTTTCATCTGACCGTTGTACGGAAGCGGAAGGATCGACTGGACCAAGCCCTTTCCGTAACTTCTCTTGCCCTTGATCACAGCCCTGTCCAGATCCTGGAAGGCACCGGCAACGATTTCTGACGAAGATGCAGAACCGGAGTCGATCATCACGATCAGAGGGATTTCCGTGTCGACAGGTTCGGTGGTCGTACGATATTCCCTTACAGACTCCGGAGTGTTTCCTTTTGAAGTCACCACAAGAGAACCTTTAGGCACAAACAGGGAGACTATTCCCACGGCTTCGCTCATGAGACCGCCTCCGTTTCCCCTCAGATCCAGCACAAGACGGGTCATGCCCTGTTTCTTAAGTTCATGGTACTTCGCACGGATCTCACCCGACACATTGTCGGTAAATCCTGTCTGCAGGATATATCCTGTCGTATCGTCAAGCATACCCGCATATTCGATATCCGGGAAATGGATGCGCTCACGCACAATCGGAATGTCCAAAGTGTCACCGGTATGCACCTTCTTCACCTTGAACACGACCGTCGTGCCCGGCTTTCCCTTCATCCTGTCACTGCTTTCCTTAGTCTCCAGGCCCTTTGTCGGCACTCCGTCGATCTCAAGGATCTCGTCTCCGCACATAAGTCCGTATTTCTGCGCAGGAGATCCTGCATACGGCTCGTTGATGATGACATTCTCTTCCTTCTTCTTATGGATGATGGCTCCGATGCCTCCGTAAGTCTTGGAAAGCATCATCTGCAGATCCTCATTCTCTTCCTCTGGTATATAGAGGGTGTAAGGATCCAGTTCGTCCAGCATCGCGTCCACTCCGGCCCTCATGATCCTGTCGAGAGGGAGGGAGTCGACATATGCACGGTTCAGTTCCTTCAGAATGGAATTATGGATCTCATTCCACTGTCCCAACTTGAAGCCCTGAGACTGGGCAGAGACGGTCTGCGAGACCGTCATGGCCACGACAAACGCCGCAGCAATGATTATCATGTTTCTTTTCATTGGCTTGTTGTTTGCTGGTATCCGGCAGAACGGTGGCGGACACCGCATAATATATGCCGCAAAATTACGAAATATTTTATACCTTTACGGCGATTTTTAACAGTAATATAACAGCAGTTTTTATGAAATTGGTTTTTGCAACGGGCAACAGCGGCAAACTGCGTGAAGCATCAGAGATTCTAGGTGAGGGCTTTATGCTCGTTTCCCTCGCGCAGGTAGGTATCACAGAAGACATACCCGAGACAGGCAAGACATTGAGTGCCAACTCATTGCTTAAGGCACAGCATCTTTATGACAAGATCGGATGCAACTGTTTCGCAGACGACACCGGACTTGAAGTGGACGCCCTCGGCGGCGCTCCCGGAGTCCACACTGCAAGATATGCAGGAGAGGACAAGGACTTCAACAGCAATATGGACAAGGTCCTTTATGAACTCGGCGTGGTGGAATGCGAGAGGCAGATGGCGGAATCGCTCGGACTGAAAATGAAGCCCATGTCCAGAAGGGCAAGGTTCAAGAGCGTCATCACGCTTATCATCAATGGAGAGAAACATCTGTTCGAAGGCACTCTTGAGGGCGTGATTGCACGAGAGAGATCCGGCAACGGAGGTTTCGGATACGATCCGATCTTCATCGCGGACGAATATCCCGGCCAGACTCTTGCCGACATCACCGAGGAGCAGAAGAATGCCATCTCACACAGAGGAAAGGCTCTCCGTGCCATGGCACAATGGCTCAAGGAAAACGTCAAGGAATAAACATCAACTCTTAAGAAATGACCGTCAATACCGAACTGATCGTTCTTCATACCACCAGGTTCGGTGAGAATTCAGTAGTCGTCCATACCCTGAGCAGGGATTATGGACGACGCGGTTTTCTGGTACGCGGGGCCGGCAAGAAGGCCACTATGACCCTGCTTCAGCCGTTGAGTATTCTTGAAGCGGAAATACAGGAGTCATCAAGGTCAAGGCTTTACACGGCCTCCCGTCTGACAGCACGGTATCCCCTTCTCGGGATAAGGAACAACATCTACAAGAACACCATGACCATGTTCATGAGCGAAGTACTCTATCGTAGCGTAAAGGAAGGCGGCTCCGAGCAGGGACTGTTCGAATGGTGTGAGAGAAGCATCCTTACTCTTGATGCCATCGGGACCGATTTCAGCAATTTCCATATCCGCTTTCTGCTGGAATACGCCGTAGAACTGGGATTCAGTCCCGAGAGCAGTGACCTTATGCCGTTTGCCGGAGACCATCATGAAGTCATAGACAGATTCATGACGGAATCTTTCGCAGAATCGATGCTGATTCCGCTTTCCGGCACAGTCAGAAACGAAATAGCGGAGGCTATCCTCCGCTATATAGAATTCCACACTGAATCCGCCCTGAATGTAAATTCCCTGAAAGTTCTCAGGGAACTTTTCGCCTGAACGGTCAATCAGACGTCAGGACATCACTCCTGCCAGATCAGAGATACGGTTGCCTTCGCAGGAACATTGTACTTCACCGTAAATTCATCGTTAATGAACACCAGAGGCTTGACCTCGGATGTGCTGTTCAGGAGAAGGACACCTATCGTATTGTCCGGATTAAGGAACATCTGGCATTCCAATCCATCTGGGAATGTATAGCCAGAAGTCTCAATCATCTTCGCTCCGGGCTTCACAACCACAGATGCATGCGCCACATTGTACCAGTGGCTGTTCTTAGTAATGGTCTTATAGTCAGATGATTTGATGGTCACACCGCCATAGCATGTCTTGCAAGAACCGTCCTGAGGACTATATGGGCCGTTCTTGTCATCAAGCATCAGGTTCCAAAGCGTCACACCTTTACCTCCACGCTTCAACGTGCCTAAAAACAACGATGAAAAATCATTGAGAAGACAATTGCCGAAATTATAGTTCCATTCTCCGATCGATGCTTCTGTAAAATATATATCCTTTTCCGGATATGCCGCATAGATTTCATCCAGTTCGGAAACAGAGCCCCCGTAACTATGCCATGCCGAGCCGTCAGACCATTTATAGGCCTCAGGATCCGCATATATGTTCAGCGGATAGTTATCTTGTCCTGCCTTGTCGTCATAATTGAAGTTATGGTCAAAAAGAAGCAGTTTCACATCTCCCAGACCGGCAGCCTCCATGGCAGGCCCCAACACCTTCACAAATTCCTTCTGATCCTTCCATGGCATGACAAGAGACATCGAGTTGCCCGGATTCAGAGGTTCATTCTGCATAGTAAGCGCAAAAATGTCGAAACCTTCCTTCTCCATAGTCTGTACCCACTTCACGAAGTAGTCCGCATAGACTCCGTAGCAGGACGGTTTAAGACGGCCCCCGGTCCATGAATCAAAGGTGGTCTCGTCCGTTACGTCAACATTGAACTTCGAGGCGTCCCAACTGTTTCCGCCCGGCATCTGGCACTTCATCCATTTAGGACATGACCACGGAGAGGCTATGATCATGACATCCGGATTGATGGCATAGATCTCCTTCAGAATCGGAAAAAGATAATCACGATCCTCTGCATGCACAGAAAAGTTCTCCAGTCCCGGCTCGTCACACCATGTGTATTCCTCCTTAAGACAGAAATCGGACGCACCGATCGAAACGCGTATCAGGCTCGACCCCACGCCTTCAGTCTTGGAAAAAACAGACTTAAGGAAAGTTGTACGGTCCTCAGGAGCCATACGCATGAGATTGTAGCATGTAGCGGTCGTGACAGCAAGACCGAAACCGTCTATTTCCTGCTTGCCGCTACCCTTATCGTACCTGACATTGTAGGACGGCAACACATCGGTACCGGTAAATCCGAACGAAGACTTCTTGAAAAGAGACTTTGCATCCGAAGTCGTGACATAGGCAGTCACATCATTATTTTCCACAACAGGTTTGTCAGTCAGGTCGTTGCCTGCATCGTTCTGTGTGGTACAGTTGCAGGCCATCATGGCAAGCAACACGGAAATTACTGATATTCTGATAAGATTCATTTGTTATAGTTTATTTATTTCCCTGTCGAGCCACTCAAGTCTGTCACTATAGAACTCCTTGAGATATTCCACTTCCTTTTCATAGGATCCCAATGACGGGAACATCACCCAATCGACAGACTCGTTTATACTCCACTTTTCGAAGTTCCGTTTCTGCGCCTTGGCCAGACTGAACACATGTTCGTCGATGAAGTCCGGAATCGTCTCCAACTGAGGCATCAGTTCATTCCATCTTACCTTGACAGCATCCACAAAAGCAGGATCCCTGAAGAGATACCAGAACCAGCCTCCTCCATAAACAGAGTTGGAATTATAGTCTCTGATCCAGAAACCCTCCGGTCCGTTACCTATTGCCCCTGGGAAATATCCGCAATTGCCGAGTGTAAGATCGAAGTCCCACAGATGGCACATCTCCATCTTCTTGCCTCGTTCCTTCGTGATGAACGAACTCTTGCGGAGATTGCCGTCAATATTCTTCGTAAGTTCCTGAACGATATAGTAGTCAATGAATGAATCCACATCTATGTAATTCGGATATCCGGTGGTTTCAGACCAGTCATCAGCCCATAGAGCATGCTCGAAAGAATCGAAAAGAGCCTTGACATATGCCAGTTGTGCAGGTGTCGGTTCTTCCGGATCGCTGAACATCATCGGAACACCCATTGCCGTCCACCAGCAGGTGGTCTCATCCTGATTCGATTCGATCTCCAGATAGTAACCTCCGGTGACTGCATAACCCTCATTATCAGACTCGGTCACGACATCGATGTTTACCCTGTCATCCGATACCTTCTTATGCTCGCATAGAGTATAGACACCCTGATATTCATCATTCAGATACACTTCCACGCTACACATCCTCGGAGTCCATGAGAAACCGCAGATATCTGACAATTTCATCGCAGTGATATTGCGCACAAGAGTCCTGTCCGCATAGTTGGCCAGAAGAGCCCATTCCTTGTCCTCAGGCATGCCAAGAAGAGAAGCCTTTTCGTCCAGTTTAACCTTCCATGGCTTCTTAGGCCAGCCCCATGTCGAGTTTCCACGGCCACGTATACCCATACGGGCAGTGAAGTTCTCCACATCACTGTACATTTTCTGAGGATCTTCAATGGTGATCGAACCAGGAACATAATTCTTCTTGTCGTAGATACCTGCCCCTCCGTCTGTAGTGATCCTTACCACAGGAATGTTCTGTTTCTTTGCATTCTCCTGCTCCTGCTTTTCCATCTCTTCCAGGACGACACTTGGAAATTTCAGGACACTCGTGTTATTAAGATGCATGTAAAGAGTGACAGCGTCAAAATACACATACACAGGCACTGCTTCCCTGTCCGACAATGACCTGTCCACTCTCAATGACAGAACGAGGCCATCGACTTTCCACCAACTGCTATATGTGTGGATCTGAGCAGGGTCAGAATCCGTACAGTCATGAACGACAAAAGCGCTTTCAGGAACGTCGACAGCAGATCCGTCCTTGAAGGTTATGGTACATTTCCCGGAAGAGTGCTCGGCAGAAGAAAAGACCTTGCCGGACTCATATGCCTCGATAAGTTCGAGATAACATGCATGCTGATCATTATCCGGGGCAACAGGATCCTCTGCACACCCCGCCAGCATGGCGAAAATGAATACTGCAAAAATGGCAATAAGCGGAAAGGAAAGCCTCTTCATATATTCAACTTGCTTACTTGACATCAAATTTCACCGGTGTTCCGGATGCAGAGTCTCCTGCAATCCACAGATTGAACTCACCAGGCTCCACGACATACTCCATATCAATATTCCAGAATGCAAGTTCCGAAACAGGAAGTTCGAATGAAACGGTCTTTGTTTCACCTGGAGCAAGAGCGACTCTCTCAAATCCCTTGAGTTCCTTTACAGGACGTACGACCGATCCTACAAGATCCCGGACATAGAGCTGGACAACCTCTTCTGCCGCATATTTTCCGGTATTCCTGACTGTGACATTTGCCTTCAGAACCTCATCCATGCCTAACTGAGTCTTCTCCAGCACAGGGACACCATACTCGAATGTGGTATATGAAAGTCCATAGCCGAACGGGAAAAGGGGACCGTATCCTGTATCAAGATAATACGATGTACATCCGAGAGAGGTCTGACCTGCAGCAATCGGAATATCCTCGAGAAGAGTTTCTGTCCCATTACATGGACGACCTGAATTGTTGTGGTTATAATAGAAAGGAGCCTGTCCGGCATCACGGAGGAAAGTCATAGGAGTCTTTCCTGAAGGCACGGCCTTACCCTTTATAAGGTCGGCAATTGCAGAACCTCCCATCGTTCCGGGGTGGAATGAATAAAGCATTGCATCGCAATTTGCAAGATCTCTTTCGATAGTAAGAGGACGTCCCGCCATCACTACGACAACTACAGGCTTTCCTGCCTTTGCAACCTCTGCGATAAGTTCGCTCTGAGCGCCCTGGAGATTAAGGTTGGATAGCGAATGTGCCTCTCCTGAAAGGATAGCCTCCTCACCGACGATCACCACTGCGGCATCAGCCCTTGAAGCGGCTGCACGCACCTTTGCAAATGATGACTTGTCCTTGTCGCGGCTGTATCCGAGGCCCGGTTCCCATATGACATTGTATTCCTCCCTCAATGCAGCAAGCGGAGTAACGGTATGCTCCTTCTGGCCATCGAACGCCCATGTTCCCATCTGCTCATACGGAGCATCGGCCAAAGGACCGGTCACAAGAATAGTCCTTGCCTTGTCGAGCGGCAGTACATTTCCCTTGTTCTGAAGAAGGATTGCAGACTTGACGGCAGACTCTTTAGCTGCTGCAAGATGCTCAGGAGCATAATCCACCTTGGCAGAAAGGGTCTCGTCCACATATGGATTCTCAAAAAGTCCCAATTCGAACTTCAGTTTGAGGATATTGCGCACAGCGCGGTCAATCTCAGCCTCGGAAACCTTACCTTCCTTCACCAGATCCTCCATATACTGTATGAAACCATACGACATCATATCCATATCTACTCCGGCGTTCACAGCCTGCTCGGCAGAATGCTTGAGGTCGCGGGAGAATCCATGCGCGATCATCTCGCCGGCAGAATTCCAGTCTGTCACGACCATTCCGTCCCAGCCCCACTCGTCGCGAAGCACATCCTTGAGAAGCCACTTGTTTCCGGTGGAAGGAATGCCGTCTATCTCATTGAATGAAGTCATGAGAGTGGCAGCACCAGCATCAGCAGTCGCCTTGAAAGCAGGGAAATAAGTATTGCGAAGCGAACGTTCCGATATCATGGTAGAATTATAGTCACGACCTCCTTCGGCTGCACCGTAGCCGACGAAATGCTTGATGCATGCAGCCATGGCTGTAGGATCGCTCAGGTCTTCACCCTGATAGCCCTTCACCATCGCCACCCCCATCTGAGCATCCAGATACGGGTCCTCACCGGAACCCTCAGCCACTCGGCCCCAGCGAGGGTCGCGGGCCACATCGAGCATAGGCGAGAACGTCCACCTGATGCCGCTGGCTGTAGCCTCGACAGCAGCAATGCGGGCACCACGCTCCACTATATCCGGGTCAAAAGTTGCAGCCTGTCCAAGAGGTATCGGAAAAATTGTATGAAATCCGTGAATGACATCGCGGGATACAATGACCGGAATACCAAGACGGCTCCGCTCTACTGCCGCTCTCTGCACAGCATTTATCTCTGCAGGGTCTGCACAGTTGAGAATAGACCCGACTTCTCCTTTTGCAGCTGCCTCAGACAGCCACGCACCACCGGAGAGTTGGTTCATCTGCCCGATCTTCTCATGCAGAGTCATCTGTGACAGCAGGCCATCCACCTTCTTGTCAATCTCGCTCTTTAGAGCGGTACAGGAAACTGCCAGCACTGCAGCAGCACCCATAATCACAGCTTTTAGAATTCCATTCATCATCAACAGTAATTTTCAGGTCATTCAGTTTTTTGGAATACACGGACATAATCGATCTCATAGGTAGCAGGCAGACAGCTCTCATCCACTCCATACATTCCTCCCCAATCTCCACCCCATGCGAGATTGAGCTTGAGTTCAAAAGGTTTGTTGAACGGCCACGTGTCGGCAGTACGTCCCTGTGAATAATTGTCCGGATTATAGTAGAAAAGCTGAACACCATCCACATAAGTCTTTATATACTCTTCAGTCCACTCAAGAGCATAGACATGGAACTCATCCATAACACCGGCAATCTTCCTGGCCGCAGTCTTCTGAGTTCCTATCGCATGATAATAGGACTTGCAGTGAATCGAAGATGAGACTTCTGTAGGAACGCATCCCACATGCTCCATGATGTCTATTTCACCTCCCTCCGGCCAGCCGGACCAAACTGTAGGCATCATCCAGAATGCCGGCCAGGTACCTTTACCTTCAGGAAGCCTGAGGCGTGCCTCAAAATATCCGTAGGTCCAGCCTTCAGTAGTGTTGACACGTGCGGAATAAACCCGGCCACCATCTTTTATAGCCCGGATCTTCAGAGTGCCGTCACTGACATCCGCAGTCACGATGTCACCTTTGCGCCCTGCGATGTAGGTCTGAAGTTCGTTGTTCACCCAGCCAGGCTCCGCTGTCTCATACCACCATTTTGAAGTGAGAGGCAGGCCGTTCGATGATTCATTGAACTCATCCTGCCATACAAGGGCATAACCGGCAGGAGTAGGGATTTCAGGCTCGACGAACTGTGCGGAATCCGGCTTGAGGAACTTGTCCGACGCTGCAAAGCCGGTCCAGACATATATCGATGTCAGTTCATCGTTTCCCGTCGCATCAAAGAATTCAAGATTGACATGTACAGAAATATCTATAGTGGAAAGCTTGTTGCCGGAGCAATCCAGATATGTCAAGGCACCGAGTCCTGTGAGATCCAGTTCCGTAAGTTCATTGTCCGAGCAGTCCAGCCATGTGAGGTTCGGGAATTTTTCGGCAAGTCCCGACATATCCTTGATACCACGGCCCGACGCCTCTATCTTCGTCACCGCCGCAGCCTCCTTCGTACTCAAGATTCCATCCTTATCAACATCATAGACTTCAAGGAGACTGGACTTGAACGCAGGATCTGAAATCGTCACTTCATCTATCTTGTAGTTCTGTTTCACAGGAAGATTCTGCTTCCCTCCCTTTGTCGTAAACACAAGTTCTGTCTCACGTACATCACCTGTGCCGTTCTCGGCAATCTTCACCGTAATGTCAGAAGTTCCTGCCAATCCTCCACTCGGAGCCACATTCACCCATGTCCTGTCCTGCGAACTCACGCCCCAGTCACCGCCAGCAGTGACACTGACCACAACGTCCTGAGCTTCATACTGAACTGACAAAGCCTCAACACTCAGTGACAGCGAAATCTCCTGCTCAACTGCCGGAGCCGGCTCATTGCAAGCTACCAAAACGCCCGCAACCAAAGCTAATCCCAATAGGTTCATCTTCATCTTCTATAACGCTTATCAATAAACAGGCAGGGTAAAAGCCCAATACGGACTTTTGTCCCTGCCTTGATGATATAAGTTTAGTTTACTCTCTTGAGACGGTATCTCCAAGCAATCGGGCCACCTCCGTTTCCTGTAGCAGTATAAGCAGAAATCTCGACCTGATTTTCCCATACACCTGTGATGTAAAGTTCCGGTGCATCAAGGAAGGCATCGTTAGGAACATAAGAAAAATATGTACCAGCCTCCAGAACGATTGAAGGATATTCTCCATCTTCAACTGAATAAGAGCAGGTCATCTTCTCCGCTGTAATCCTCCAGTCATCACCATACGGCTGATCGACCTTCACCGCATCAAGTTTGGTGACACCTGTATTGATGTATGTATGACCATCAACAGGATCGAAAGCATATGTACCATCCTCACCGAAAGTCATGGTGTCATCATACATTGAACCATCTGCCTTACAATTTGCCGGACCGTTCCACCAACCTAAAGGATTGGCAACAGCATCACCACAGCCGAAGTGTCCGTCAGTAGATGATTCCCATGTCCATGTGCCCACCAGATAAGCTGCGGCCTCGCTGAGGTCCACTTCTGCACCCGGAGTGAATGGAACTTCAGGCTTGGCGATCTCAGCAGAGGTAACTGTCATATCAAGGACACCATCGTTATCTACGAATGTAAATGTATAGTAACCGGCTGCTGTGCCTTCGATCGTATGGATATTACCATCGTCATTAGGGATATGGAAGAATCCATTGTCAGTAATTGTACCATACTTGTCCTTTGTCCACTCGACACCCCAGTCTGCCTGACCGAACACCTTCACAGAACCTCCCTCTGCCTTCATCGCAAGGGTGATCTGATAAGTGTTTTGTGCGATCTGAGCACAAGGAAGCGGAGCCTCTCCGGTATTCCAGCCGATCAGCTGTGCGTCAGTTGGCTTTCCACCGCCGTCACCGATGATCCAAAGAGCCTTTCCGTTCTCATAGGTAGCCTTCTCTCCATTATACATAGGCACAACCTTCACCCACTTGTTAGTAGAATCATATGTAAACCGGTAGTCACCATCTACTGCATTGAATGTGATTGCCGAACCGCTTACGGAGAAGAAATCAGGATCAAGCCAGAAATCGGCCATATCAATATTGGTAAATGAGATGGCATCACCCTTCGCGAGAGAAAGTTCTACAGGCATGGCCTCACCATTGACAGAAGGTACCGGAGCAGATACATCGCGAGCCTTGAAGATCATCTGCCAGTAGCAGCCAGGGTTCTCGGCAACAACCACGAGAGTAGTCTCTGTGAGTGAAGTGACATGGAATATCGGAGTTTCCCAAACAAGGTCAGAAGGGACATATACCATAGGAGTGTTTGCAGCGAGGGTGATTGTCTCACCGTCGAACGTATAAGTAGACTCTACGTCAGCCTGCTCTATATCGATGTCTGGCTCAGCACCCGGATTAGGACCGATTGCAGTCACGCCCCAGTTGATGTACATGAGACCATCCTCACCTGAATCGTAGAAATACTTGCCGTCCGGTGTGAAAGTGATCGCATCGTCATACAAACCGAAATCTGCCTTCTCGTTTGCACCAGCAGACCACCAACTTGCCGGATTGTCAGCATCAGGACCGCATCCAAGGTGCCCCTGTGCAGCTGAATCCATAACCCATACCTTGCCCGCAGCATCTGTACCTGCAAGAAGCTCCTCAGCAGAAGCCACCTTGACAGCAGGAACAAATTCATATTTCCATGCGATAGAGCCATTGTCAATCACAAGAGACATTGTCTTCTTTATGGAAGAAGTCTTGGTCTCAAGGAAACGCCATCTTGGATTTGTGAGAGCCTCAGGGTTAGGAATATAAGAAAGGTTAGAACCTTCAGGAAGGACAAGATAGATATCCTCGATACCGGCCTCGTTCCAATCGTTCTCAATCGTATAAGTCACGGTATATTTCTCAATCGGAGCGAGATAGTCATTACCATCATTGGTATTGTAGTCATTCTTGAATCCTGAATCCTTGTTCACATAGACCTGTCCGTCAACCGGATCATAGGTATAATTTCCGTCAGCAGTGAAAGTGAGACGGTCATCATAAAGGCTCCAGTCAGCCTTTTCATCGACTCCGCAAGACCACCAGTTGGTTCCTTCAGTTCCTGATTCACCACATCCGAAGTGGCCGGCAACTCCAGAGTTCCACTGCCACTCTCCTGCAATGGCCTTCATGTATGGAGAAGGATCGAAAGGATCGCGATATGTATTCTCAAGAGTAAACTCATAGATCTTTGAACCGAGAGAGACACCATTGGAGTTATAAGCCTTGACTTCTACCTCCTTAGTTCCGGCTTCCCTGAAACGAAGACTGATGCCGTTCTGTGTATAGGCGTATATGGTATTGGCTTTCTTGTCAACAGTCTGATCACCGAAGATCCACATAGGCACCATGCCCTGGTTCTTCATCGTGAAAGTCACATAGTTGGTCTCCTGGTCAACAGTGATCTCCACATCAAAGTCAGATGCCGAAGGAATCTGGTCTTCGTCAGGAGTAAGAACCTCCGGGTAACATCCGAAAGCCATCACTGATGCCGTAAGGATTGCAATATATTTAAATAACTTTTTCATAATAATCCGGGGGTTTAATAGTTATTCTGAGTTATCGGGCAAGACGTACTTGCGGTCTTGTCAATCTCAGCCTGAGGTATAGGCCAGTACTTCTTGCTCTCTGTCCAGTCTATAGGCTGGCTTCCATCGAATGCACGGCTGGCAGATGTAAGAACCTGTGCAGCCTTTCCTGTACGGACGAGATCCCAGTAGCGTTTTCCTTCACCTACGAACTCCTTGCGACGTTCCTGAATTATACCGTCGATGGTTGTGTCTGTATCAGAACATTTTCGGATGGCACGGACCTGTGCAAGATAGTCACTTCCGTTGCCTCCGGTAAGAAGAGCAAGTTCGGCGGCATTGAGAAGGGTCTCGGCATAGCGATAGACACGCTTGTTATTACCATAATTCATTGTATTGGAAGCCTTATAACCGTGGTTGCCATTTGTTCTTGCGATGTACTTCAGAAGGAAGTAGCCGGTTGACTGCCAACGTCCGCCATTGATACCATTGCCATAATCATCAACGACTGCAAGGTGGTTGTAGATACCTCCGTCCTTACGTGTGTCATCATCATCATACATTTCGTATGTAGCTGCAGCAACCGGACTGAAGCCCCAGCCGTCATCGAACTGACCGCTTACACCGCCAGGGATACCGATGAGGGTAGAATATACGTTACCGCCTGTTGCAATCGGAGCACCCCAGTCGCGTACTCCGCCTTCAGAGATATAGTTGATCTCCCAGATGGACTCGTTGCCCCACTCGCCGCTTTCAGCCCAGATGCCTGCATAATCCTCTACAAGGGCATACTGACCAGAGTTGATGATTTCCTTCATGTATGTCAGAGCCTGAGCATAACGGGATTCATCCTTCTGATACATGACAACCTCAGCATAGAGCATGTAAGCCATTGCCTTGGTCACGCGTCCATAGTTATCAGCTGTCTGCTTCATAGGCAGAACATTCATTTCTATAGCCTCTTCGATCTTTGTCACGATATTCGAATAAACTTCATCAGCAGTAAGCTGCTCGGTGACATAAGGCGAAGTCAGGTTAACATCATAATAAGGAACATTTCCCCAGAATTTCCAGAGGATAGTGTAGTAGAAAGCTTTGAGGATGGTAGCCTCTGCCTTATAGAGGGTCTTGGTAGCTTCGGCCATGCCAGGAACATTGTCAACATTCTCAAGAACATGACAGCAACGGTTGATACCCGAATATGACACGGTCCAAGGAACATCCACGATTTCGGTAGGTGTGGAAGTATAATAGTGAATCTTCACCAGCTGAGGCTGGTCACCGTCGTTTGAACCACCGCAGTAGATGTCATCGGCCATGATGTCGGACATCATCTGGAAGTCTGTGTACTGATAGAAATAGTCATACCATTTGAGCGGGTCGTATGCGGCTACAAGGCCCGCAAACATACGGGACTCATTGATATAATACTCGCTCTGAGGCTCAGATGAGTTGTGCTTGACTGTAACGAAGTCCTTGGTACATGAAGACATCAGAAGGACAGCCAAAGCGCTTAATGCAATAATTATCTTTTTCATAATATCATCCTCCTGTAAATTAGAAAGTAAGATTTACACCGACAGAGAAGGTACGGTTCTGCGGATAAACACCGCGGTCGATACCGAGTTCTGTGCCGAATCCGTTACCACCTGTCACTTCAGGGTCGCAGCCTGAATATCTGGTGAGAGTGAAGAGGTTCTCTGCCTGAGCATAGACTCTCAGACGCTGTACAAAGATCTTCTTTGTCAATTTCTGAGGGAGAGTGTAACCGAGCTGTACGTTACGTGCGCGGAGGAATGAAGCATCCTCTACCCAGTAGTCAGAAACTCGGTAGTTCTCGTTGGCCGAGGAGAACTCGAACTTAGGAGCAGAGTTGGTCGAACCTTCACCTGTCCAGCGGTTCAGGATGGTCTTAGGAAGATTGATATAATAAAGGTCTGTACGGCGTGTGACATTGAATGCCTGGACACCTGCCTGACCCTGGAGGAGCATGCTGAAGTCGATACCCTTCCATTCAAATCCGATATTGAGACCGAAAGTCCAGTCAGGAATACCCTTGCCGATGTATGTACGGTCAGAATCGTCAAGGACTCCGTCACCATTTACATCCTTGAAGCGGAAATCACCAGGGGTTGCATTAGGCTGGATCATTTCACCATCAGCATTGACATATGCTGCAACCTCAGCTGCATTCTGGAATACTCCGTCGGTCACATAACCGTAGAAGAACGGGAACGGCATGTCAACCTCACCGCGGGTAAGCTGACCGATCTTGTGGCTTGAACCATAAAGGTCTGTAGCATCATCACCGAGATAAAGGAGAGTGTTCTTGTTATAGGTTGCATTCACAGAGATGTTCCAGCTGAAATCACCATAGGTATCACGGTAGCCGAGGTCAATCTCGACTCCGCTGTTGGCCATGTCGCCGAGGTTACCTGTAGGAGAAGAGTCTCCTGAGTAGCCTGGAACAGGCATGGAGAGAAGCATTCCGGTGGTCTTCTTGCGATACCAGTCAACAGTGGCTGTGAGACGGTTGCCGAAGAAAGCAGCATCGAGTCCGATGTCAGTCTGTGCTGTCTGCTCCCATCTTACATCAGGGTTCGCAAGACCTGATGGTTTCGCACCGATGTTAATAACTTCAGAGCCGTTTGCACCTGATCCGAACACATAGTTGTTGCCTGAATTCATATAGACGGCATATGTGAAGTTACCGATATTGTCGTTACCGTTGACACCCCAGGAAGCACGCAGCTTCAATCCTGAAATCGCACGTACATCCTTCATGAACGATTCGTTCTTGATGTTCCATCCGAGAGAGAATGAAGGGAAGGTTCCCCACTTGTTATTGTCTCCGAAACGGCTTGAAGCATCGCGGCGTACTGTGACCTCAGCCATATAGCGCTCGTCGTAGTTGTATGATGCACGACCGAAGTATGAGATCAGCCTATATGGAATCGAGTTCCATGAACCCCATCCGTTGCGGTCACCGTTGATGGTCTGTCCAAGGGTGTTGTTCACCGAAATCTTGTATGTGTCATACGGATACATGAGACCGTTTGCAGACGCCCCCACATTTGAAGAAGATGAAGAGAGTGCAGACTGTCCGAGGAGAACGGAAACCGAATGCTTTCCAAAAGTCTTGTCATAAGAGAGGATGTTTTCCACCTGCCATGAAAGAGAACGGTTCATTTCCTGTGATGCTCCGTCAGCATAGTTCACTTTCTCTGTTTTGACTTCATTTCCATCCTTGTCGTATGTAATCGTTTCTGAAGTAGTCTGGTAACTGTAGTTCTTTGTGGACAAAAAGTATGGTTCCCAATATCCGTGGTTGCCCCAGAAAGCCATGTCGATACCCACCTGAGTACGGAACTTGAGGCCGTCCCATATCTGGAGTTCGAGATTTCCGTTAGCCACCAGTTTGTCTGTCCAATACTGCGTACCAGGCTGCTCAAGCATTGCAAGAGGGTTGCTCTGCTCATTATAGATTGTACCGTCAACGATGGTGTAGGCCTGTCCTGCTGCATTTCTGATGATATAGTCATAACCGAGCGGATAAAGAGTCTTGTAGCTTTCTTCTGTCGCAGTATCGGCAAAGATAGGCTCAAGCGGTGACATTCCGATAGCAGAGCCAAGAGGAGAACCATACTCTGAATTGGTGGAGATGCCTGTAGAATTGATATGAGCATATGAGACGCTTGACTGCAGAGTCATCTTGTTGAGCCAGTTGCGGTCATTGGAGTTGTCAAAGAGAGTTGCATTCAACGACTGACGGAGAGTGAAGCGGTCGTAATTTGCGCGGCCATAGTTACCTCCGATTGTTCCTTCGCGCGTGAGATATCCGGCAGAAGTCGAGTACTGAACGCGGTCGTTACCTCCACTGATGTTGATATCATGCTTCATAACAGGAGCATTGTCATTGAAAATCGCGCTTACCCAGTCTGTACCTTCGCCAAACGAATATGGATCGTCATAGAGAGGAGCCTGACCATTATTGATATAACCTTCGTTCATCATGATGGCATACTCGGTCGCATTCAGCACCTGAGGCTTACGCCACGGATTCTGCCATCCGTATGAGAAATCGTAGTTCACAGTGGTCTTGCCTTTCGAACCCTGTCGAGTTGTCACGAGAATGACACCGTTAGCGGCACGAGCACCATAGACAGCACCGGAAGCGGCATCCTTGAGGACTTCGATACGCTCGATATCATTAGGATTGAGGTAATCGATTCCACCGACCGGCATACCGTCCACGATATACAGAGGGTCTGAATTGTTGATTGTACCGATACCACGGATACGGATCTGAGAACCGGCATCAGGAGCACCGGAAGTAGAAGTCACTGTAACTCCGGAAGTCATACCCTGAAGAAGGTTGTCCACTCGTGTCGCGGCGGTCTTCTTGAGATCGTCTGATGTGATTGAAGAAATGGCCGCTGTCACGACACTCTTCTTCTGGACACCGTAGCCGACCACTACGGTTTCTTCAAGCATTGTAGTGTCTTCTTCAAGGATTACATTTACGCTGCCCCCCCCTACCGGAACGCGGGCTGTCTTGTAACCTATGGAAGATACCACCAGAACTGCATCTGAAGGAACACCGTCAAGCAAGAAAGTGCCGTCAAGATCGACAGTCGTACCGTTGGTTGTTCCCTCGACTACTACAGCTGCACCGATTACAGGTTCACCCGCAGAGTCTTTTACTGTACCTTTCACTTGCTGAGCAAACGCATTGGCGCAGCTCAGTCCCATTATCGCAAAGATAAGGGCGATTCGATAAGTTAGGTGTTTCATGGGTTAGTATTTTGTGTTAATAATGTGTTGTTACGAAACCATTAGTTCGTGACCCAAATTTAACAAAAAAAATACGGATTCTGAACTTTCTCGCGGCCACGAAACAGCAAATAAGTGGATTCTAAATACGCAACACATTGTCTCTCAAACACATAGAAACTCCGAGGAGGCTTAAAAAGTGGGCAAAATCCTCCTTAACACTGACCTCTTTCTGTAAAAAAGTGGACAAAGAAAAAGGGCGACAAAACATAAAGTTCTGAATATCAGCGATTCAGATATTCGACACAAATGTCATTAAAGTGGAAAAGTGACTAAAAATAACGCAATTTTCATCGCTTGGATCCTATCTTTCTGACCCTTTCTTCAAAGTTGTCACGGTCTTCCAGAGCTGCATTCTTTACCTGCGCCCGATAGTTATAGATGGTATTCACAGAGTAACGTAAAAGTGACGCAATATGTGACGACTGGGTTATGCCCAGTTTGATCAGAGCAAAGATCCTCAGTTCGGTATTCAGCATTTCACCATCCTTCGGAATTATGCGATACTCCTCTTTCAGAAGTTCATTGAAATCTTCTACAAATGATGGATAAAGGCTCAGGAATGAGGTATCGAAGGTCTTGTAGAAGTTCCTCAACTCGGCTTCGTACTGATCACGGCCGATAGTCTTCTTCAGCTTGTCAAGATAGCCTGAACACATGGAAAGAAACAGGCCCAGATACTCTTCCTTGGCAGCATTCGCTTCCACAAGTTCAAGATTTATCTTACGAAGCGAGTCCTCGACAGTCTCAATGGATTGTGTATATTCCGTTAGTTGCAGATTCTTTTCCCGGATCTCTTTTGCAGCAATACGCGATCTTAGATACATAGAGACACAGATAATCGAGATGCAGGCAAGCAAGAGAGACATGCAGGCAATAAAAAGTACAAAACGCTTCCTATCCTTCTCCTGACTTATCCTGCTGTCGGTATAGGCTTTCTCGATCATAGGGAAAGATGTGGCTATCTGCACTTTTCTCAGTTTTGCATTATAGAAGGCTGCATCATCCAAAGAAAATCTGATATACTTGAAAGCCCTGTCCGTATCCTGGGGATTGATGAGTTTGGTGGCCAAGGTAGACAGTGAGGCATTGTCCTTTATGGATCCGCGAATATCGCATATGGATGATTCCACCCACCAATGCACAGCGGAAAACGTATCCCCCATACGATCGCAGATCTGGCCCTGCCAATAGGTCTGGACAGCATAGTCCCTGGAATCTTTATCCAAAGAAGCGATCAGTTCCATATTGGCCTTGGCGGCTTTGCTGTAATCACAGGCTCCAAAAAGCGACAGAACCTCTATATGACGGACAAAATATGACTCTTTCGGAAGTCTTTTTACGATCTGCTGCTGATAATACCCTACTTTATCTACGTCAGGGACCTCAAATCCGGCCGTCTGGACATATTCCTGATAATCATACAGATATTTCTGACGGGATGTAAACCATGCTATCTTCTGGCTTTGGTCAAACACGGACGTGTCCAATTGAGAAAACAGACGGTCAGCTTCATGATAATAACCGGCAGTCGTCAGAAGAAGCGATTTGTCCAGCATGGCACTCTGTTTCAGCGACACATCTCCCAGTTTCTCAGCAATGGAGATCTGACTGTCTAAAGCATCCTTGGCCTTGTCGAACTGAAATGCCTGACACTCCTTATATAGTTCTCCGTATATATGATACTGCTGATGCAATGAGACTCCTCTTGAATGCAGCATATTCTCTATCGTACTTATCTTCTGCTCCTTGGCACGCACATAATCCTCCGACCTTGACATGACATCGTCCAGACGCTGCAGTTCCTCCTCAAACGGACTCACCGCAGCATCTGCACATGACGCGCTCAGCAATGCAACCGTAATCAGACAAAGAATTTCTCTTGCTCTCATCTCAACTATATTTAGACATATCAAAAGCAAAAGTAATAATTTTTCTTATATTTGTCTGTCATAAGATTATTACAATAACCGACAGACAGATGAAAAACAGAATTGTCATGCTGCTGGCGCTCCTTGCCATCGGCACATCATGCACAAAGGACATTGCTGAAGAAAGACTTCTGACACAGGAGCAGGAGACCCTCATGGCCAAACTGGTGGGAGGTACAGAGGGCGAGATAGTTCCCGGAACACTTCTGATCAAACTTGACGAAAACACGGCAGGAACGATCGGAAAGGGAGGGTCGCTGACAGAACTTAATGAGATTCTTTCCGACATCAAGGCCACTTCCTTCAGACCTGCAATTCCGATTTCTCCGAAAAACACTGAGATCGCAAGAAAATACGGCCTCCATCAATGGTTTTCAGTATCATATGACAGGACTATCAGTACGGAAACCGCAGCTTCAAGGATTGCCGGCTCCCCAAAGGTCCGTTCCATCCAGTATAGCAGAGCAGTCGAGCCGGTAAGGGCCGAGGAGGCTTATCCTTTTGAGGCAATGCCGATGACCAGAAGCGAAGCATCATCGCTGCCTTTCGACGACCCGTACGCATCGCATCAATGGAATCTCTTCAACGACGGATCGTTCAAGGGATCAGTAGCAGGAGCCGATGTGGGTGTGAAGGATGCTTGGAGACTCACAGGAGGAGATCCTAGCGTCGTGGTGGCAGTATTTGACTGTGCGGTCGCATATAGACATGAAGACCTTGCAGATGCAGTATGGAAAAATGAAGCGGAAATCAACGGCGAAAGCGGAAAGGACGATGATGGAAACGGATTCATCGACGACAAATACGGATTCAATTTCGTCGGATGCTACGCAATTGATGAAAACCATGTGAACGGCCTGCTCGGAGGAGAGTCACTGACGGCAGTAAGCGGTCAGCCGCTCAACAGCAACAAGGGTGTGGGACACGGCACACATGTAGCCGGTATCATCGGGGCGACAAACGGCAACGGCAAGGGTGTAAGTTCCATTGCGGGCGGTACAGGCAACGGTGACGGAGTACGCCTGATGAGTTGCCAGATATTCAACGGCAGCGACAATGCCACAGATGCTCAGAGCGCAGCCGCATTCATCTATGCGGCAGACAACGGAGCCTGCATAGCACAATGCTCATACGGAACCGCCAATGTCATTACAGACGACGACATGTACATCAACGGATCGCCTCTCGAGACTGCTGCCTTGATGTATTTCCTCGACCCGGCAAACAGCAACCATGAATCGTTGAAAGGGAATGTCGCCGTTTTTGCTGCCGGCAACCACAGCAATCCATATTCAATCTATCCCGGAGCGCTTCCTTACGTGCTTTCGGTCACGGCATTCGGATACGACTGGATGCCCGGAGGTTACAGCAACTACGGGCCTGGAGTGAACATCTCGGCTCCGGGAGGAGAATGGAAGGGAGTCGCTGACGAATATGACGGAATGATTCTGTCTACAGGTCTTGCATGCTCGGTCAACGGAGGCTACCCGGGTCTGGAAACCGACAAGGGAGAAAGCAAGAATTACGTATACATGCAGGGTACCTCAATGGCTTGTCCTCATGTTTCCGGAGTCCTCGCACTGGGAATTTCGTATGCGAAGAAACTGGGCAAGACATTCAGCCGCGAAGACCTGACATCCCTGCTTCTTACATCAGTCAACGATATCGACCAATTCAACAGTGGCGGCACCAGAAACTTCTATCCGCCATTCTCGTCATCACCGACCAGCATCGACATGGGCCGATATGTGGGCCATATGGGAACAGGAGCGGTGGATGCATGGAAGTTCCTCATGGCCATCGAGGGCACTCCGTCAGTGATGGTGAAAGCAGGAGAGAAGGCACTTATCGACCTTGCTGACTACTGCAACCCTGACGGGAAATACACTCTGACGATGGATGACGCATCAAAGACATCCCTCGGAATCAGCGGGGAGCCTGTGGTCAAGGACGGAAAACTTGAGATCACATGCACTGCAATCGGAGCAGGAAAGATCACATTGACCTCATCTGTCGGCAAGGACCCGGAGATGGAAGACGGTATCGGAGGCATGGATTACTCACGCACTATTTCCATCGTTTCAAGACCTTTCGTATCCTCTAACGGAGGATGGCTGTAACATATAAATTTCAGAGAAGATGAAAAGAACATTATACATTCTGCTTGCGGCATTTGCCATCATCGCGTGCGGTGAGAAGGCAGACCCGGAAAACGAGAACCAAGGTTCGGAGCCGGTTGCGACCTTGTCATCTCAAATCATCGGGGAATGGCACAGCGAGTCTCTCCAGATCGATGCAGACATCTACATGGCGTTTGCGCAAGACGGCACCTTCGAACTTTATCAGCAGATCGGTGACGGAGCACACCGTCTCTACAGAGGTACTTGGAGCATCAATGAAGAAAAGGCCATACTTTCCGGGAAATACAATGACGGAAACAACTGGGCGGCATCTTATTCCGTTACGCTGGACAAGGACACCCTTACTTTGACTTCTGATAACGACACAAAGGAGAATAGTACATACAAGAAGGAGACTATACCTGCAGAAGTGAAGGAGGGATGCGTAGTGGTGGTGAAGTCCGAGGCTGCGGAAAGCCCCGTTTTCTAATCCTTTCTCATGCTGAATTCACAACCGCAGTAGAGCTGGTTATAGAAGTCATATTCCTTTATGATCTGAAGGCGGCGCTCCTGGAGGCCGCCTTTTCTCCAGTTATGGGACCACCATATCGGAGATGTCTCGACTTCATTCGAAACGGCAGAAACGGCCCAGAGACCAGCCTCATCGATCTGGTCGAGTGATTTCCAGCGGGAGGAGGCCAAGGTCGTGGTGATGACCTTCATACCTCTTTCCGCTGCATATTGAGCCGTACGCAGAAGCCTGAGTTTGAAACACTTGAGGCAGCGCCCTCCCCTTTCAGGTTCGGATTCAAGTCCTTTGACAGCCTCGAGCCAATTCTCATGGTCATAATCCGCATCGACTATTTCCAGCCCCAGAGACTGTGCATAACGGGTACACTCATTTTTCCGGATCTCGTATTCCTCACGAGGATAAATGTTCGGATTGCAGTAATAGATGACCGGAGTGATCCCGTTCTTCATCAGAGCCTCTATTATGGCACTTGAGCATGGTGCGCAGCAAGTGTGAAGGAGAACCGTCGTCTCCCCCATCGGTGCCTGTATGCTATCATTCTTCTTTGCCATAAGAGTATTTTTCCTGCAAAGATAAAGCAATTTTGAGTACCTTTGCATCGACTTGACAGAACGACATGAAAATTAACAAAGAAAACATGCGCGGACTGCTCGCGCTAAGTCCCCTGATTGTGTTCCTCTGCGTATACCTGGTGTCCTCCATCATCGCTCAGGACTTCTACAGGATTCCCATTTCCGCAGCCTTCCTCCTTGCATCCGTCTATGCGATGTGCATATGCAAAGGCAAGACGTTAGAGGAACGTATCTCCGTTTTCTCTGACGGAGCAGGCAACAGGAATGTGCTTCTGATGATATGGATCTTCGTCATGGCAGGAGCCTTCGCAGAGACGGCCAAAGAGATCGGGGCAATAGACGCTACTGTGAACATTGCCCTCCGCATTCTGCCAGGCAATCTTCTTTACGCGGGCCTGTTCCTCGCTTCATGCTTCATATCCATGTCGATCGGAACCAGCGTCGGTACCATCGTCGCCCTCGTGCCCGTAGCCGCAGGCATAGGTGCAGAACTGTCTGCATCAGGTGCTACAGGGATATTTTCAGGTACCCCGTTCATAACCGCCATCATCGTAGGAGGAGCCTTCTTCGGTGACAACCTGTCGTTCATATCGGACACAACCATCGCTGCCACAAGAACCCAAGGATGTTCGATGTCTGACAAATTCAAGGCGAACATCAGGATTGTGGGACCGGCTGCCCTCCTTGTCACCGCACTGTATGTATTCATGGGATCATCCATATCGGTCACTCCTGAAGCGGATCCCGTGGAATGGATACTTCTCATCCCATACATTCTGATCATCGCCCTGTCCATCTCCGGAGTAAATGTCGTGGCATCACTTACCATCGGACTGGCTGTCAACGCCGTCATCGGCTTTATCGGCGGGAGTCTCACATGGGACGGTTTCCTCAGCGCCATCGGATCGGGCATCAGCGGCATGGGAGACCTGATCATCGTCACCATGCTAGCCGGAGGAATGCTTGAACTGATCAAGATCAACGGAGGAATCGACTTCATTGTCAACGGGATGACCCGCAGGATCCGAGGCAAGCGCGGAGCGGAATTCAGCATAGCAGGACTGGTATCGCTTGCAAATCTCTGCACCGCAAACAACACCATCGCCATCATCACGACCGGACGCATCGCCAGAGACATTACCGAGAAGTTCGGACTTGATCCTCGAAAAACCGCCAGCATCCTGGACACCTTCTCCTGCCTCATTCAAGGCATAATCCCTTACGGCGCCCAACTTCTGATGGCGGCAGGACTTGCCGGAATATCGTCAATATCCATCATAGGATACCTTTACTACCCGTTCGTGATGGGTCTGTGCGCCATCCTGGCCATTCTTTTCCGCCTGCCAGGAAAATACTCCTGATGTTATAGATCGATTGAATTGGAATCGATAAGATTATTCAGAAGGGCGTAGACGGTGAGGCCGGCGACTGTCTTGATGCCGGTCTTGCGGGTGATGTTCTTGCGATGGGTGATGACCGTATGGATCGAAAGATTGAAATGGTCGGCGATCTCCTTGTTGAGCATGCCCTTGGCGACACAGACAAGGATTTCCTTCTCCCTGACAGAGAGATCGTGTCCCTCAGAATCCGGGGTTTCCACCTTTGATGACAATGCCTCTCTCAATTTCTTGACTACGGCCACGGGATCGTCGTACATGCTTATCACACCGTCATAATGCTTGAGGATCTCATCCTCCATGGGAACGGTCTTCAGAGCGACGACAGCCGCATCCGTATGCTCGGCTATGCGTCCCCTGCCATTCATTCTCGACACATAATCGAAGACTATCGGATCGATGATGATGACATCGGCATCCATATTCCTCAGGCGGGTCTCCGACGAATGTGACAGGTCGGACAATATGCCCTCGACCCGGAACTCTCCGAGTTCACCGAGGACGGCTTCGATACCCCTTGCCACTATCTTGGAAGGGATAATGAGCAGGACTTTCTTATGCGCTGTCTTCATCATGCCTCCATCTTGTTTACCATCGGGATGAGTACCGAATCTTCTATTATCGTATGCTTGGACAGATCTTCCTCAAGACGGTAGATACGGTACAGAACCTCATTGCGAAGGATTGTGTCGCATGTGTCAGGAAGATATTTCATGACGATGCTCTTGAGATCGCTCAGTGTCTCGTCGATGTTGCTGTGGTTTTCCTCGAACTGTTCGATGGTGTAACTTTCCTGCACCCTGCCTTCCTTGAGGGCACGGACATACGGGAAGACAACGCTTTCCTCATACTCGAAATGGTTCTCGACCTGAGCCCTGTAGTCTGAAAAGAACTTTGCGACTATCTTCTTCTGCCTGTCGCTGCAGGGCTGCACCATGTCCGTCAGATTCTTTTCGAGGCTCACGAATTCCTTTTCCAGATAGAAGGCGTGGGAATTGTGCAGATAATCCACAATGGTCACAGGATCCGCTCCCGCCATCAGATCTGCAGACGGGACATAATCATCATATGTGTAAACATTGCAGATCAGGAGGAATGAATTGAGGTTGATCCCCTGCCTTGCGCATACTTCGCTGACTGTGTTCTCCCCAAAGCCGAGACTGATTCCGAAACGTGAAAGCACATTCAGGAGTTTGAAGTTCACATCGATCAGGTCGGCAAGTTTTATGGATTCCGAAAAGACTATACGCTGGGTTTCTGTCGTCATATTATATAAATTTGTTCAAAGTTAATCTTTTTCTTTCAATGATGCACCGTCTCTGTAAATCAACAAGAGGCGTTCCGTCACGGAAGGCCTCTCATTGGAAACTATAAAAGTTCAATACAACAATTAAAAGGATTTGAATTCTATAACTATAATGGCTTATTTCTTATTCCTGAGACAAAGGTACAGCCTTTCATCCTCCCCGGCAATCCCCAATTGTTGGTATTCTGCCTTCCGCCGGTGGTGTCGGATCGGAATGCGGTTATATGAACAACGAGGCCAGGCGGAAGGTGATGAAGGAAGCGACCCAGGCCAGAATGATGGTATAAACAGCAGTGACAATGGCCCATTTCCAGCCTCCGCTCTCATTCTTTATGGCGACAAAGGTCGCTATGCACGGGAAGTACAGAAGTATGAAGACCATGTAGGCAAGGGCTGCCGCCGGGGTCACGGAGCGGACCAGGGCGCGTTGCAGACGGGTGTCGCCTTCAGGAGATGTCTCGGCTTCGCTCGACATGACAGGTTCACCTGATATGCCGGAAACTGGTTCATCGTCGGCGTACATGACACCGAGGGTGCTGACCACCAGTTCCTTGGCACCGACACCGGCAACGATACCGACTCCCATCCTCCAGTCGAAGCCCAGAGGCTCAAGCACAGGCTCCATGGCCTTGCCGACATAACCGATGAAAGAATGTTCCTGCTGCTCAGCAACAGAATCATATGCATCATGGTTAGGGAAATAGCCGAGGAACCAGATCACAAGAGAACAGATGAGGATGATTCCGCTCATCTTCTGCAGGTACTGCTTTCCCTTTTCCCAGGTATGCCGGAAGATGGACTTCGCTGTCGGAACACGGTATGGAGGGAGTTCCATTACGAACGGAAGGTCGTCATCCTTGAAGAAGAGGCTCATCACCTTTGCTGCAAGGATGGCCAGGACAATGCCAAGGGCATAGAGACCCAGGACCACCAGCCCTGCCCTTCGAGGGAAGAATGCACCCGCGATCAGCACATAGACCGGCATCCTGCCGGCACAGGACATAAGAGGGATGATGAGCATCGTTATCAGACGGCTTTTCGGACTTTCTATCGTACGCGTCGCCATCACGGCCGGTACATTGCAGCCGAATCCCATGATCATCGGGATGAAGGACTTTCCATGAAGTCCTATCTTATGCATCAGACGGTCCATGATGAAGGCTGCCCGGGCCATATATCCCGAATCCTCCAGAAGGGATATGAACAGATACAGAATGAGGATGTTCGGCAGGAATACAAGCACACTTCCGACACCGCCGATGACTCCGTCCACTATGAGGTCCTTCAGCCAGCCGTCCGCCATGGTCGACGCCACAAACGCACCGAAATGTTCCACTACCCATTCAATCCACCTCATCGGATACTCACCTATCACAAAAGTGCCGTCAAAGACGATATAAAGAAGAAGGAAGAATATCGGGAAGGCTGCCCACCTGTTGGTCACAACAGCATCAATATGATCCGTCACCGTACGTCTCTTCCGCTTGCTTGACGCAGGCGTATATGTCTCAGCAAGAGCACCTTGCACGAAAGCATATTTCGCATCGACCATCGAAGATTCTGCGGAAGAACCGAGAATGGCCCTCAACCTGGCATTTTCCTCGAACCTTGCGGAAATGATCTCGTCCCTGTTCGGGAGTTTCTCTATGATTTTCTCTATTTCAGCATCATTTTCCAGATACTTGATGGCAAGATACCTCGTGGTGTATTTGCTGTACAGGTCGGTATTCTTCTTTATCAGAGCCTTGACCCTGTCGATGCTCTGCTCCATTTCGGATCCGTGATTGATATGGATATGGCGTGCAACGAGAGGATCGCTCTTCTCGTATATCTGCACCACAGTGTCGAACAGTTCGTCTATACCCTTGCCTGTACGGCTCACCGTAGGCACCACAGGCATTCCCAGAAGCCAGCCCAACTGCCTGATATCCAGACGGTCTCCCCTCGCCTCCAGTTCGTCATACATGTTCAGAGCCATCACGACACGAAGATTCATGTCGATGAGTTGGGTCGTCAGATAAAGGTTACGCTGAAGATTGGACGAATCGACGACATTGACGACCACATCCGGCATATCTTCGACAAGATTCTTCCTGACATAAAGTTCCTCAGGACTATATGCGGATAGGGAATATGTACCCGGAAGGTCGACAAGAATGAAACGGTATCCGCCATGCTCGAAAGTGCCTTCCTTGGCATCCACGGTCACTCCGCTGTAGTTTCCCACATGCTCATGACTGCCGGACGCCACATTGAAAAGAGATGTCTTCCCACAGTTCGGATTTCCCACAAGAGCCACCTTGATGGTCTTGCGGCGCTCTTCCGCCATCGACCTCATCTCCTGCTCCAGACGGGTATCCTCATCCGCTTCCAGCGCAGGCAGGGACTCGCGGACGCCAAGCATCTCCTTTGCCTCGCTTTCGCTGATCACCTCGATCTTTGAAGCCTCCTCACGGCGAAGGGATATCTTGTAGCCTATTATTTCATACTCGATAGGGTCCCTAAGAGGGGCATTAAGGATCACCTTGACCTTATTGCCTCTCACGAAACCCATTTCTATTATTCTCTTGCGGAAGCCCCCATGGCCGTTGACCTTCACGATCACGCCATGCTCTCCCGTCTTCAATTCCGAAAGTTTCATACTGCTGTTGTTGCGCGGAGCGCAAAGATATCAAAAATCGGTTTCTGAGCATCATGCAGAGCACGAAAAATGCACCCGAATAACGACATCTTATGATGTCAGAACGGGTGCATACCTATTATTTGCTATATGGTCAGGACCTATGCAATCGCAATAGTGTAGACGCTCGAGAACTTTTCTCCGGGAGCGAGAACATTCATCCAGTCCTTGTTCTTGTATTCGCCCTCATATCCCATGCGGTCGCAACGGCCGTACCAAGGCTCGATGCAGATGAAAGGGGCCGTCTTTCCTGGAGGTGACCAGATGCCTACAACAGGAGCGTCAAACGAAAGACTCAGCCATGGAGTTCCGTCCTCCCTGAACATGTTTACCTTTCGTATCTGACTGTCCTGCAGCATGATGGTATCGATAGCGTCGAAGGTATCCTTTTCGAGTTTCAGCACACCGTCAGAGAGTTCCAAAGGCCATTTCGTTTCCGCATCCACACATCCTTTCTCCTTTATGCGGATGCACTCCAGACCCTCAGATCTGTCGAAAGTGAAGGAACCGCGTCCGGATGCCTGCGGGTCATAGTCCGGATAGATGAATGCAGGATGGGCTCCAATCTGGAAATGCATCGTCTTGTCAGAAGGATTGGTCACCTCCCAGATGACATCAAGTTCATTGCCTCTCAAACGATAAGCGATCTCCAGAACGAAAGGATAAGGATACTTTGCAAGAGTTTCTTCCGATGACTCAAGACGATAACGAACCTCTGTATCAGAGGCCTCGACCAAAGTAAAGTCCATATCGCGTGCAAAACCGTGCTGGCCGAGTTCATACTCCTTGCCGTCGACGCGATAACGTTTTTCCCAGACACTTCCTACTATAGGGAAGAGTACCGGAGAACGGCGTCCCCAATAAGCAGGATCTCCCTGCCAGAGATATTCCGTTTCCCCTTTCCTTATGCTCTGCAGTTCCGCACCATGAGCACTGACCTCGACGGTCAGAACTTCGTTCTTCAATGTTGCCATATCAGTCTGTTATTTTTCTGTAAATATAACATTCTTTTGTTTTTTGTCCAAAAATCACCTCAGAGCTGCTGATGTACCACCAGTTTACCTCATCGGACTGATGGGCGTAGACATCAATCATCCGGACAAGGAATACTGGAAGGACAGATGAAAACACCGCCTAAATGGGGAAACGAAAAGGCCTGCAAGAACCTCCTGGATGCTTTTGAAATCGATGATTTCAGTAAGAAGAAAAGAGAACAATACGACAAGAGAATCAGGCCGCCACCGGGGAATGGATGGAACGTTAGTTCACGCATTGTGTAGCATAGAGTATATCAAGATAATCGTCCTATTGTATATAAATACCCATACATGTTTAGTTAGGTTAAAATTTTGCAAAAAAAGTCTCAACACTTGGAATAAAAGAAAGTAATTGATAATTTTGCGGACTACTTAATTGACATTTTGATGCTTACGAAAGAATTTCAATATTACCTTGACAATCAGGACGAACTCGTCAAGAAATATAACCACAGATTCCTTGTAATAAAGAATTGCGAGGTTATTGGGGATTACAGTACATACGAAGAGGCTCTTTTTGAAACATCAAAGGAACACGAACTCGGCACATTCCTCATTCAGGAATGCACGGAAGGAGATAGCGCATATACACAGACGTTTCATTCAAGAGTAATATTTGTGTAGTATGCAGAAGTCGTTCACCGTTAAATATAACGGAAGAGCATCTGCTCTTCAGACAAATTGCGGAGTTTCAAAAGCATATGACCCACGCTACCTCCCTGGAGTCATTCCTCCACAAGTAAAAGAATATAGTGCTCTTTGGGATACCGGGGCAATGGGATCGGTCATTGACAGATCAGTCGTTCAGGAACTTGGTCTCAAGCCGACAGGAAATGCCAAGGTCTATCATGCAAACGGAGAGTCCATTGT